>VBOO01000118.1 GCA_005877505.1 Nitrospirota bacterium | reverse complement strand
TGACACAGGCGGGAAACGAAGGCGGCGGAGCTCGCGCTAGGCCTGGCCCTCTCCCCGTTCGCGAATGAGTCCCTTGACCTCATCCATGAACTGCGTGACGTCCTTGAACTCCCGGTACACGGACGCGAAGCGCACATACGCGACCTGATCGAGCTGGTGGAGCTCGGCCATGACCTCCTCGCCCACCACGCGGCATGGAACCTCGGCCTCGCCTCGTTCCTGGATGCGCTTTTCGATGCGGTCCGCGACGGCCTCCAGCGTCGCCATGCTGATCGGGCGTTTCTCACAGGCTTTCTTCAAGCCGGCGAGCACCTTGCCCCGGTCGAACGGCTCCCGCCGCCCGTCTTTCTTGACGACCATGGGGAGGACTTCCTCGACCCGCTCGTAAGTGGTGAACCGCCGCTTGCACCCCAGGCACTCGCGGCGCCGGCGGATGGACTCGCCTTCCTTCGCCATTCGCGAGTCCACGACCTTGTCTTCAACGTGGCTACAAAACGGGCATCGCACCGACGGCTGCCTTCTGCTTACCGGTACTCTTCAAAGACAGGGAACTTCCCGCACAAGGCGCGCATACGCGAGCGCACCAGCCGCCGCACGGTCTGGTCCTGCGGATGCGATAGGACCTTGTCAATGGCGTCGGCAATCTCGTCCATCTCCTTCTCCTGCATGCCTCGGGTGCTCACAATCGGCGTGCCGAGCCGGATGCCGCTGGCGATGGCCGGCGGTTTTTCATCGTACGGGATCGCGTTCTTGTTGACCGTGATGCCCGCCTCGTCGAGCGCCACTTCGGCTTCCTTGCCGGTCATCCCCTTGGACTTCGCCACATCCACCAGCATGAGATGGGTATCCGTGCCTCCCGACACGATCCGAAAGCCCCGCTTCTGGAGGCCGCTCGCCAGGGCCGTGGCATTCGCCACGACCTGCTGCTGGTACTTCTTGAAGCCCGGGGTGAGCGCCTCTTTCAGCGCGACGGCCTTGGCGGCGATGACATGCATCAACGGCCCCCCTTGGAGACCGGGGAAGACCGCCTTGTCCAACGCCTTGGCATGTTCCGCTTTGCACATCACCATGCCGCCTCGCGGACCGCGCAGTGTCTTGTGCGTCGTGGTGGTCACAAAGTCGGCAGAGGGGATGGGGCTCGGATGCAGGCCGGTGGCGATCAGGCCCGCGATGTGGGCGATGTCCACCATGAGATAGGCGCCGACCGCTTTGGCGATCTCGTGGAACCTGGGAAAGTCGAGGGTGCGGGGGTAGGCGCTGGCGCCGACGACGATCAGCCGGGGCCGGCACTCCTCCGCCACCTTCCGCACCGCATCGTAATCGATGCGCTCGGTGGTCCGGTCCACGCCGTAGGAATAGGCGCGATAGAGAATGCCGGAGAAGCTCACGCGGCTCCCGTGGGTCAGATGGCCGCCATGGGCCAGGTCCATGCCGAGGATCGGGTCGCCCGGCTTGAGCACCGCGAAATAGACGGCCATGTTGGCCTGCGCCCCCGAATGGGGTTGGACGTTCACATGGTCCGCGCCGAAGAGCTGCTTGGCGCGCTCGATCGCCAGCGACTCGACCACATCCATGTACTGGCAGCCCCCATAGTAGCGGCGACCGGGATAGCCTTCGGCGTACTTGTTGGTCATGAGCGAGCCCTGCGCGGCCAAGACCGCCAGGCTGGCGAAGTTCTCCGACGCGATCAAGAGGACCTTTTCGCGCTGGCGGCGGCCCTCCTTCCGGATGGCCTCGTAGACCTCGGGATCAGTCGTCTTTAGTGGGTTGGGCATCGATGCGTTCGCCTTCTTTGCCGGAGGCCGGCGCGTCGCCAGAGGCGTCGCGCTTGACCACGGTCACGTTCACCGTGGCCGTCACCTGGGAGTGGAGCTTGATCGGTACCGAGACCGTGCCAAGCTCTTTGATCGGATGGCCGAGTTCGATCTTGCGCTTGTCCACTTCGACCCCCTGGGCCACCAGGGCCTCGGCGATGTCCTTGGCAGTCACGGCCCCGAACAGTTTGTCGTCCTTGCCGACCTGGACGGGAATCGTCACGGATATGGCGCTGATCTTCTTCGCGACCTCTTCCAGGGAAGCCTTCTCTTTGCGCGCCTTTTCCCCGATCATGCGCTTGGCATGCTCGACCGCCTTCAGGTTGCGGCCGGTCGCTTCCATCGCCTTGTTGCGTGGGAAGAGATAATTACGGGCAAAGCCAGAAGCCACATCAAGAATATCCCCTATATTGCCGACTCCTTGCAGGTCCTCTCGCAGAATCACCTTCATTGCTACAACTCCTTGTGGGGAGAAAGAAAAATACTACAGGAGCAAGTGGGGAAAGTCAACGAACGCCGGCTTGTGATCGCTGTGCGGCTCCGCTAGAATATCGGCATGATTTTCCGCATACTTCTAGCGGCGACGCTCCTTGCCGTCACTCCTCTGCCCGGCATGGCGCCGGGGGACGACCCGATGCCAGGACCGGCTCCCGATCCGAAGGCTTCCTTCGACCCCCTCCAGCTCAACATCCGGTTGAGCCCCACTGCGTTGCACCCGCCGTCCCAGTTGATCAAACACCAATGGATGCTGGATGGCTATCGTCTGGGACGGCTCGGCCCTCAAGCGCCTCAGGCGGCGATCATCGAAGACGATGTGCGCCACCGGTTGCTGATCCTCTCGGCGACGGACGAAGGGCGGGTCCTGGTCTACCAAGTGGGCGACCTGCCCGTGGACGTGGCCGCTCGTCTGGGTCCGGCTCTCGTCTGCGTGCGCGCCCGCCCGTGTCAGAACCAGCGGATGGACCCGGCCGGCGAACTCGGCTGCCTGGCCCTCTGCCTGCTGGAGCACCTACGCGAGTGAAGGCCTTCGACCTGGTTCCCGCCCTGCTGCGGCTCGTGGCCGACGAGGAACGTGCCGGCGATCCCTCCAGCTTCCTCCTGAAACTCCGCGAACGGCTCGAGGATATGCTGCACCACCCGTCATCCTACCACTTCAGCTCGGCGGACCGCCTGATGCCCTGGGTGGCTCCCGAAACCTCCACGACAGATCCGACCCTACGCTCGACCATCGTGACATCCGTGCTCACGACCATCTGGGACGCCGACCGCGCGATGCGCCGCACCAGGCTGGCCGCCGTCGTGACGGAGCTGGTCAAGGCCAACAAACGGGTCCTGCTCATCGCGCCCGACAACCAGACATTGACTGAAGCCCTGCTGGCCGCCGCGAAAGGGCTCCGCGGCGCCGGACTCCAGCCCCGCAGTTTCCTCTGCTGCTACGACCCGCCCGTAATCGTGAGCGGGGGCGGGATCAACCTGCGAGACCTGACCTTCGACGTGCAGGTCTCCGCCTTCCTGGGCAAGTCCCAGGCCGACAAGGCGGGCCTGCGACGCAAGCTGGAGCGGTACCTGGAACTTGCGCCGATCCTCCGCTACAAGGGGGACAAGCAGAAGGACCTCGACGAGGTGCGCCACCTCGAATGGCGTCTGCTCACCGCC
>VBOO01000117.1 GCA_005877505.1 Nitrospirota bacterium | reverse complement strand
GTCCAATCAAAAAACAAAGCGGGTCTTTTCGAATTCCCTCAGGCGATCGTGTGCAGTTTCATCAGATTGGTGCTGCCGCGTGTCCCGGCGGGCGCGCCCAGGAGGATGACGATGCGGTCGCCGGATCCCGCGAGCTTCTCCTCCCGGAGCGAGCGCTCCAGCTCGCGGATGAGCTCGTCGGTGTTAGGGATCGTCCGCATCGCGCGCGGGCGCACGCCCCAGTAGAGGGCCATGCGACGGCGCACA
>VBOO01000114.1 GCA_005877505.1 Nitrospirota bacterium | reverse complement strand
TGATCAGCCTCGCAGCGCGAAGCGCGGCAGCGCCCCCGAGTCGCGCTCGTGGAGCGCGACGCCGCCCTCGACGGCCCGGACGGTCACGATCCGGGTGGCCGCGAGTGCCAGCCCGTCCACGAGGCGGACGCGCTGGCGGAAGGCGGCCGGCGGATCGGGAGCCGTGAGGACGAGCCGATGGCCTTGCCGCCGCACCCGCTGCAGCCCCGCGGCGAGCGTGCGCAGCACGCGCCGCGCCTCGGCCACCGGGACCTCGGCGTCCCACGCCAGCGCCAGCGGCTCCGACACGACCGTGACCGCGTCGGGACACTGGCGCAACGCGCGCTCCAGCCCGTCCGTGGCGAGCGCGCCCAGTTGGTAAATCGTGAACGCGCGCGCGATGCGAAGCCGCTTCAGCAACGTCTCCGGCGGATCGCCCCAGCGCTTAGCCGCTTCCGCAAAGGCGTAGAGGTCGAACTGATTGGCGGCCTCGATCCAGAGGACGGTGCCTTCGGCCATGATGGTCGCCGCCGCCAGATCCATGGCAAGGGTTCGCACGTCGGGGTCGCCACGCAGCAGGACCGCGGCGGCGTTCGAGGAGAGCAGACACTGCGCGGCCCGATGCCTGGTCAGCATGGCGAGGCCTCCCGCTCGGCTGGTTACCGGAAGGCGCGGTAGAGACCGACGACGCGGCCGAGGATCTTGGGGGCCGGGACATGCCCGTGTAAGGGAATGGGCCGGTAGGCGGGGTTGGCTGCCTCCAGCCGCACCTGCCGCCCGCGTCGTCGGAGGTATTTGACAGTGGCGTCCTCCCCGAGCAGGGCGACCACGATAGCGCCTGGCTCGGCGGTGTCTTGCTGGCGGACGATCACGTAATCGCCGTCGTGGATGCCGGCGTGAATCATGCTGTCGCCCTTCACCTGCAAGGCGAAGTGGCGCCCCGGCCCCAGGGTGGCCGTGTCCAACGTGAGCCGCTCGTCGTACTGCTCCAAGGCCAGTTGCGGCGTCCCCGCTGGGACCCGCCCCAGGATGGGAATGCCGTTGGCGAATGGCCGTGGCGGGCCCATGAGCGTGATGGCTCGGCGCTGGCCCGGTCGGCGTCGCACGTAGCCTTTGCGCTCCAAGGCCTTCAGATGATCCTTCACGCCCTGCAGGGAGGAGAACCCGAACGCGTGCGCGATCTCTTGAAGCGACGGGGCGTACCCCTGCTTCGCCACGAAGGAGGCGAGGTGATCCAGCAGGGCCTGCTGGCGGTCTGTCAGAGCCGAGAGACCCACGAGAAGAGGGTACTGTATTTATATACAGTAAGTCAAGTCCGATCGCCCGCCCCGGCTCATTGCTCGAGCCGCTCGTTGACCGTCCTTCTATTCCCGCCCAATCCCGCCTCTGCCAAAATATCTGCCGGTTAGTACCAGACGTGGTTAGTGGGAAGCTGAGAGGTTCTTGAAGTAGTGCGGAAGCCGCGATCCGGGAGAGGTACTCGTGATTAGTGAGCGCCTTGATTTGTGTCTCGATGACTTGATTCTGCAAACCGCGCCCTGACTCGGCTCCGGACACGATTCCAGCCCGATACGATCATCCTCCAATAGAGAAATCCGGTGGGCAACGGATCTCGCCACGAGAATGTCAGGTGAAAATCCGACATCTTGAGCGCGTTGAGCATCTGTCTCAACCAGCGTATGACTGCATAAAAATTCACCGTTCTGTCTTCCAGCCCATGAACCAAGCCCCGAAGGTCCCCCAATAACCAGTGCACGCGCCGACCGACGGGATAATCTATAGACGATTCAATCCACGAAGGAAGACACTCGCCTGAGCCACCGGTGAGATCGACGGCCATCCTTGGAAAGTCGAGACCGCAGTGGTACGGCAGCACACACGTGGCATCGAGTCGGGGATTGATTTCCAAGAAATAAAATGAGCTCGTTTGTCTATCCGCGATGAACTGAATGCATCCGACGCCGGTGTAGTCGAGATGTTGGACCAGCGTCTCGCAGTACTTGCGCAATATTGGAGTTGGGGGGACGGAAACGCCGTCCACTTCTAATCCGGTCATATCCACACGATCGGTGCGAATCACGTCATGCTCGAAATAAACGAGCACGCGTCCGTGCATCGCAGCAAAGTGGCAATTCGGCCGATAGCCTTCGATGTAGCGCTGAAGAATCAGAAACTCATTTCCACCCGGCCACAAGACAAAATACTTTTCGATGTCATCCATGCTCCCACAGAATATCGCTTTTTTATTGAAGAAATAATTGAGAGAGCAATTTGGCTTGATGATGCACGGAAAGCCGACAGATTTGGCCTCCACGACTAGTTCCGAAAAATTTCGAGCGACGCGTGATTCTGGCAGAGGAATGTGAAGCGCCGAGACAATCTCGTATATTCTTGCCTTGTCCAGGCACGTCAGCAGCGTGACGGGATCGGGCATGATGATGCGGGCATGCGCAGGAATCCGGTCCAGATTCTGCGCGATGCATTTTAGAACGGATTCGCCGATGGGGAATACGAGTTGAATGTCGCTCCTCGCATTGAGCAGTAGCGCGAGCGCGAGGATGAACGCATCCTGTTCTTCAAACTTCGGGTGATCCCAGATCTCCGACGCATACCGGGAAAACTGCGTGAACGTGCGCGCTTCATCCCGCCCTACGATAACATCGAATCCGGCGTTGGCCAGTGATCGGATAACGGTAAGGGTGTGCCGGTAATTCCCGAGCGTCAGCGCTTTTCGCTTCATTGCAGCCCCTGCCCTCCGCCGTGTCGCGATACGCGGAATCGAGGTTGCGGGGTCGATACTGTACTGGAAACAAATCGAAACAGCCACAAAAAAATGAGCGATACCCCTACCCTGCCTATTCCCGCGAATGCACGCTTCTGCCAAAATATCTGCCGCTTGGCATGTACAAATCCATGAGATAATTGGCGGAACTCAACGCGAAGAGACGCTCGATGGCAGGGCACCCCTCTCAACCCGGGCCGGTCCTTTGGCTCATCATCCCTTCCCTTCTCCTTCTGGGGGGCTGCGCGGCCCCTGTCCAGGAACTCTGGCCGCCTCCTGAGGGAGCGCCAACCCGTACGATCGTCGTCTCGCTTGATACGTGGCACGCCATGATCGCCATCGCGCTGGACGAGCGAGTGAGGGCATTTGACCGAAGTTCGGCGTTCGAAGAATGGGGTTATGCGGAGCAGGCGTGGTACCTGGAAGGCCGCCAGGGGATCACGGGCGCCCTGCGGGCCCTCTTCTGGCCCTCCCCAGGCGTGGTCGAAGTAGGGCTCCATGAACAGGTCTGGGCGGCGCGGACGCCCCAACCGCCGGCCAGGGCGTTCGTCTTCCACCTCAGCGAATCCGGCTACGTGCGATTGCGCCGCCACCTGGTCTCAACGATCGGGGCCGCCGATCCCGTGCTGGTCGCCGATCGGGTCAAGTATTACCCGTCGAAGCGCCCATACCACCTGTTCCACCAGTGCCACCAGTACGCAGCCGAGGCCCTTCGGGAAGCCGGCCTGCCGGTGTCAGCCTGGTGGGCCTTCAGCCGGACGAGCTTCGCCATGCAGCTCCGGCGGGCCGCCCGCATGGCCGATGAAGCGGCCAGCCGTGCGCCAGCCGGCAAGTGACGGCGCGCATGTTGTAACGATAAAGGAAGTGCTATACTTTTGGGGACAGAGTTGAAATCTGTCCCTGATAGGAGCGAACAGGTGAGCGCAGCCCCCCAGACATCCGTCGTGCCGACCAAGTACTGGCACCGCCTCGACGACGCGCGCGTCCAGTGCGATGTATGTCCACGCTTCTGCAAACTGCAGGAGGGGCAACGGGGGATGTGTTTCGTGCGCGCCTGCGAACACGGCCAGGTCGTCCTGACGACCTACGGCCGCTCGAGCGGCTTCTGCGTGGACCCGATCGAGAAGAAGCCCCTCAACCATTACCTGCCCGGGACGCCGATCCTGTCCTTCGGGACGGCGGGGTGCAATCTGTCCTGCAAATTCTGCCAGAACTGGGACATCAGCAAGTCCCGCGAAGTGGACACCCTGGCCGACGCCGCCTCGCCCGAGACGATCGCCCGGGCGGCCCAGCAACTGGGCTGCCGGAGCGTCGCCTTCACTTACAATGACCCGGTGATCTTCATGGAGTACGCGATCGACGTCGCCCAGGCCTGCCACGCGATCGGGCTCAAGGCCGTCGCCGTGACGGCGGGCTACATGTGCGACGAGCCGCGCCGCGAGCTCTACAAGTACATGGACGCGGCCAACGTGGACCTCAAGGCCTTCACCGAGCAGTTCTACAAGCAGATCACCATCGGGCACCTGCAGCCGGTGCTGGACACCCTGACGTACCTCAAGCACGAGACGAACGTCTGGTTCGAGATCACCACCCTGCTCATTCCCGGCGAGAACGACTCAGAGAAGGAAATCGAGGAACTGACCCAGTGGGTCCTGGAGCACCTCGGTCCGGACGTGCCGCTGCACTTCACTGCCTTCCACCCCGACTTCAAAATGCTGGACAAGCCGCCTACGCCGCCGTCCACTCTGACGATGGCCCGCCGCATCGCGGTGAAGAACGGGATCCGGTACGCCTACACCGGCAACGTCCATGACGAGGAAGGCGGCAGCACCTACTGTCATCAATGCGGGAGCAAGCTGATCGGCCGGGACTGGTACGTGATGACCGCGTGGAACCTGACGGACGACGGTCGGTGCAAGGTCTGCGGCACGGCGTGCGCCGGCGTGTTCGACGGCCCGCCGGGGCGGTGGGGCGCGAAACGGCTGCCCGTCCGCCTCCAAGACTTCAGGTAGGGGGGACAGATTTCAAATCTGTCCCCCCTAGAGATATTTCCTCAACAGGTCCGCCGCCTCCGTCGCCCCGGTGAGCGCAAAGGGGACAGATTTCGAATCTGTCACCCCAGTCGCTTCCGCCGCGCGGAGGGCGTCTTCCCACCGGCCGCTCGTGAAGTCGCCAGCCGACAATTCCACCGCGCGACCGTGGCGGTGGAGATAGTCCACCAGGACCGCCTCATCCGCAAAATTCTTGCGACGCACGTACACCACCGGCTTCCGATAGGCCACCGCTTTGACGACCGTGGAATAGCCGGGTTTGGTCACGATGAGATCGGCGGAGGCCAGTAGTGGGTCGAAGGCCATCGGGAGAGAAGCCGAGGAGCGGATCCGTTCGGTCGCGTCCGGCACTGGTCCGCTCACAACGAAGCGATAGCCGTTCATCCGGGCCAGCCGGTCGAACGGGAGCCCATCGAGCGCGATCCCTCCGAACGCCACCACGACGACCCGTTCGCGCGCCTCGGCCCCGACCGCGGCGCGCAACAGGGATGGGTCCGGAGTGGTGACCTCGGCCACTGGTCCCACATCAACGATGGTAGGAAAGGCCTCCATCGGGATGCCAGGGGCAATGCGGATCATCAAGTCGGCCAGGCTGTACGCCTCCTGTATCCGCCGGATCACGTCCGTCTGCTCGTGGCGGCCCGGTTCGAGGAAGGGCTTCAGGACGCCGTCCCAGGAGAGATTGCACAGGCCCACGGCCGGCACCTCGATGCGGGCGGCCGCTTCGATCGCGAGATAGGAGATATCCGCGAGGACGAGGGCCGGCTTGCAGGACCGGAGCGCGCGGCCTTCCGCGGCCACTGTGTCCGCCCACTGCTCGTGAAAACGCCGATGCTCCGCCCAGGTCATGGGGATATCGATCCGTAGCGGCCCCTGCTGGACGCACCCGACGTCCTGTTCAGCCGGGCTTACTTCCCAGGCGATCTTCAAATTGGCTTCGAAGAAGCGGGCCGGCACGGTCGTCCGCAAGACGGCCGTGAGCCCGGAGACCCGGCGTCCGAGTTCGTTCAGAACCGGCACCACCTGGGCGGCATGGCCGAACCCATGGCTGGAGATGGCGCACCAGACCCTTTTCATATGACCAATCACATGACCAACGCTTTTACCAAAGGAGTCGCCCCGTTTGCTACACCGAACCTCGCGTCCACATTGACCGCCAGCAGCCTGCATGGTACCGTGTCAGAAGGGGACAGAATTGAAATCTGTCCCCACTGCAGCGCAACGGCCCCGTAGCTCAGTTGGATAGAGCAGCGGTTTCCTAAACCGCGTGTCGTCGGTTCAATTCCGGCCG
>VBOO01000113.1 GCA_005877505.1 Nitrospirota bacterium | reverse complement strand
CCGCCCACACGAGGTGAACAGCCAGCCCGTCCGGCCATGACGGGTGGGCATGACGCAGTCGAACAGATCCATGCCACGGGCGACTCCTTCGATGAGGTCCTCCGGCGTGCCCACCCCCATCAAGTATCGTGGGGCGGTCTCCGGCAACTCGGCCACCGCCGCGTCAAGCGCGACGTGCATCGCCGCTTTGTCCTCCCCCACGCTCAAGCCGCCGAGCGCATACCCGTCGAATCCGATCTCGACCAACGCGGCGGCCGCCCGCGCGCGCAAGCCCGGATAATGCGCCCCTTGGACGATGCCGAAGAGCCATTGATCGGACCGGCGCCGCGCCTCCCGACTGCGCCGCGCCCATTGCGTCGTTCGCAGGAGCGCGGCTTCAGCAGCGTCCTCCGCCGCGGGATACCGCAGGCATACATCGAGGGTCATGGCCACGTCGGCGCCGAGCGATTCCTGTACCTCGATCACGCGCTCGGGCGTCAGGTGATGCAACGAGCCGTCCAGGTGGGATTGGAACGTCACGCCGTCGTCCGACACCTTGCAGAGAGGCGCCAGACTGAACACCTGGTAGCCCCCGCTATCGGTCAAGATCGACCGCGACCATCCCATAAACCGGTGCAGGCCCCCCAGTTCCGCGATCAGTTGATGGCCGGGCCGGAGGTAGAGATGGTAGGCGTTGCAGAGGACCATCTCGAAGCCGAGCCCGGTGAGGTCTTCGGAGGAGAGCCCTTTCACCGTGGCCTGGGATCCCACCGGCATGAAGGCCGGGGTCTGGACCGCGCCGTGCGCGGTCCAGAGCTCGCCGGCGCGCGCCCGTGAATGTCCCTCCCTCTGCAGGACCCGAAATCCGTGAGCGCGCATCACATCCTCTCGAGAGCGGAGACGCCGAGGATGGCCAGCCCGTTCCGGATGACGGTCTGGACCCCCCGGAAGAGACAGAGCCGGGCAGCGGTCAGAGCGGGCGTCAGGGTTTCTCCCTTGCGCATCTGCTCAGCGTCCTGCGCAGCAGGCTTCAGATGGTCCTGTCTCTCCAGTTCGCGCTCCAAGAGCGGAGGAAGAATGCGGTGCTTGTAATAGTAGGCATGGAGGCGAGCCGCCAGGTCCTGCAGGTAATACGTCAGGCGGTGCGGTTCGAGCGCCTGGGCACTCGCCTCCACCAGCCCGGGGTATTCCGCTAAGGGCTTGATCAACTCCAGGTCATCCGGCGAGCTCAGCACGCTCCAGTCCACCTGGCTTGTGCGCTGTACAGGGACGCCCCGCTCGGCGGCGACCCGGAAAAGACTGGCGACCCGTGCATGCGCGTACTGCACGTAGTAGACGGGATTCTCGGCGGACTGCTCCTTGGCGACCTCCAGGTCAAAATCCAACTGGCTGTCGGCCCGCCGGGTCAGGAAGATGAACTTGGCCGCATCCGCTCCGACTTCCTCCACGACTTCACGCAGCGTGATCAGGTCGCCCGCCCGCTTCGACATCGTCACGCGCCGGCCGCCGCGCAGCAAGTTCACAATCTGCACCAGGATCACTTTCAAGCGGTCTTTCGGAAAGCCGAAGGCCTGCACCACCGCCTGCATCCGGGGAATGTAGCCGTGATGATCGGCGCCCCAGATATTGATCAGGAGACCGTATCCCCGCTCCAGCTTGTCCCGATGATAGGCGATGTCGGACGCAAGGTAGGTGTACTCGCCGTCCTGCTTCCGGACCACTCGATCCTTGTCGTCGCCGAAGGCCGTGGACCGGAACCAGAGCGCCCCGTCCTGCTCGAATAGATGCCCCTGCGTTTTCAGCGACTCAAGCGCGCGGGCGACCTCGCCGGTATCAAAAAGCGCCCGCTCGCGCACCCACGTATCGAAGCGGAGTCCGAACCGATCCAGATCGGCCTTGATGTCCTCGAGCATCCGGGCGTTGGCCCACGCTCCACAGCACTCCGTCAGCCCGGCCGGGAGAGGGTCTTGCCCGGCAGCCTGGGGGTCGGCGAGGAGCCCCTTGGCCAGGTCGTCGATGTACGCCCCGCGATACCCGTCTTCGGGAACGGTCGCGTCCTGGCCGAGCAACTGCCGGTAGCGCGCCTCTACCGATTCGGCCAGCAGCCGCATCTGCCGGCCGGCATCATTGATGTAGTACTCGGTGCTGACCTCATAGCCCGCGCAGCGGAGCAAGTTGGCCAGCGCACCGCCGACGGCGGCGCCGCGCCCGTGTCCCATGTGCAGCGGTCCCGTGGGATTGGCGCTCACGAACTCCAGCAGCACCCGCTGGCCCAGTCCCAGTGTCGACCGTCCGTACTGTTCCCCCTGCGCCTCGATCTCGGCGAGAACCCGGAACCACAGCTCCCGCTTCACCGTCAGATTGATGTAGCCGGGGGGCGCCACCTCGATCCGCTCCAGCACTTCCGAGTGTGAGCGCAAGCGCCCGGCGATGATCTCGGCGATCTCCCGAGGAGCCCGACGCTCCGTGGCCGACAGGTTCATGGCCACGGTTGTGGCGAGATCGCCCCACGTGGTCTTCTTCGGAACATCAAGCACCAGAGCGGGCACGGTGGTGAGTTTCAGGTCACCAGACGCCCGCGCGTCTTCGAGAGCCTCCCGCAACGTGGAAAGGACGGTCTCTCTCACGACCCCCACCGACATTGACGAAACACCCCATACGACTGCGGCCCTCGAGAACCTCCCGAGGGCCGCCCAAACGGGCTGCAATCTAACACAAAGGCGCGCACATCGCAAGGAATCAGACGGGATCGAAGATCGCGCGCCGCATGGCTTCCCGCACCCTCGATGTCGGGATGGCCAGGCATAGCCGAGTGGCGCATCGCCTCTTCTCTTCGTCCGTCGCACAACGGCATGCGGACGACCCCTGGAGCACCGTGACGTGGGCTCCCGGCGGCGCCCAGACGGCAGGGTCCGTCGGCCCGTACAGACAGATGGTCGGCATCCCTAGACTCGCGGCCAGATGGGTGAGGCCGGAATCATTCCCCAGGAACGTCCGACAGTGCGCCAGCACTCCGAGCACAGTCGCAAGGCTTGCGTTCGCCAGGCGCGGCACGCGGAGCGGCGTGACCTGGCGGGCCAAAGCCGCGACACGGGGACCATCGGCAGGCCCCTCAATCAGCACCACCGCCACCTCATCACGATGAAGCTCACCGACGAGCGTGGCGACCTGCTCGACGGGCCAGCATTTGAAGAGGCCCCCGCTCCCAGGATGCACGGCCACAACTGGGACACGGTCCGCCTCGAGGCCTGCTTGACGGAGCCAGGCGAGCCCCGTGGCCAGGTCGTGCTCGGTCGGAACAAGCGGAGCGGCCACGGGAGGAACCGCGCGATCTAGTTCGCCGAGCGTGTCCCGAAACCGCTCTGTAGCATGCCTGGTCCCTGGCTCCCGCAACCGCGGCGATTGCACGACCACCTGTCTGATACCGAGCTCTCTCAGTGCGCCTTTCAGGCGATTTTCCTGGTCGCCGACCCAGCCGATCGCGAGATCGTACGCTTCGTATCGCGCCTTGACTGCCGAAGGAATCGCCTCGGAATCCCCCAGGAGGGCAAGCCAATCCGGAGCGTCGATAGATGTCATTCGATCGACGACGGATCGCCCAGGGAGGAGTTCGACCAAGACCGGGTGACCGATCAGCTCGAGGGAGGCCGGCGCGTAACTTTTTTTGAGGCCCGCCAGCACGGGCAACGCCAGCAGGGTGTCGCCGACCGCGCCTGGATGGATGACCAGCACCCGAGTCATCCGTCGGCCCATTGTTGGGCCTGGGCAAGGTCCGCAGGCGTGTTGATGTTGAAAAACGAGCGAAGCTCGGGGTCCACTTCTCTGAAAGCGGCCTCCGGAATCCGATGCACCCGGAGCTCCGGACTCGTGCAGAGGTCCTGCACCTTCAGGCGGCCGGCTTCGACCACCGAGCGGAGGACCGGCAGGCAGGTTTTCGCGTAGACGGCATGCATGGGCTGAAGCTTCCCGGCCAGGTCAGGAATGACGATGTCGCCGGACAAGGCTTGGTCAAGGACCACCCGGATCGCGGCAGGCGAGAGCCACGGCATGTCGCTCGCAGCGGCGAAGACCCGGTCATGTGAGGCGAATTGCAGGCCTGTGTACAGCCCGCCGAGGGTGGCGCACCCCGGAATGAGGTCCACGACAACCTTGACGCCCAGCGACTGGAATGGTTCCGTCGCATCCGCGACGATCAGAATCTCCTTGAAGAGACCCTCATAGGCATCGATGACCCGTTGGATAGAGGGACGCCCGCCGATCTCAAGAAAGCGTTTGTCGATGCCAAGCCGGCGGCTCTTTCCCCCGGCGATGATCAGTCCGGTCACGAGTTCCACGCCTTTAGTTTAATGGGGACAGATTTATTTCCCCCGATCACGCAAGCAGACTGGCAGACCGTGCCATGCAATTGCAAAATAAATCTGTCCCCAATTCAAAATAAAAAAGGGGGGTGGGCTGGCCCACCCCCCTTCGAATCCGCACCCACCCGCTTACCGGGCGGCCCGGCTCATTATTTCCTCTTCATCGTCTCTTTTTTGGTGGCCCGCCGACGGAGGATCCACCCCTCCGCGATAATCATGCCGACCGCCATCAGAATCGGATACACCTTCGCCTCGATGGGCACCGGCGGCTCCAGGATCGTGTAATAGAAAGCGGACACCGCCATCTTCAGCCCGGCGTCGCCGTTGTGGCCGTCCCAGGCGAAGAAGACGGTCGGTATGTACTTGCCCGTTTCGAACTGGACATCCGCATCCTTATCGTCTGTGTGCAGTGGGCGCTTCATGAGAACCGTCCACCGCCCATCCTTGAACTCGCCCTTGACCAGCTTCAACTTCTCAGTCGCCCCTGGACGTTCCTCCAGCGGCTTGTCCCACCCTGAGCCGGCGTAGGCCTTCAGAGTCCCGTCGGCCTCCCACTTCCAAAGATCGACGTGGCGCTTCTCTTCCCCATGGAGATAGCGAGGCTTCTCCGGGGGCGCATACTCCTGCCATTTCGCCGGAAACTGAATCGCCACGGCGTCGTTATAGACCGTGTAGGTATTCTGCTTGGCCGCAATCGAATTCGCCTCGCCGGCCACAGGCGGCGCTTCCTCAATGGGCACCACGGCGACGCCCGGCTCGACCTGGCTCTTCGTCCGGTCGTCCCACTGGATCAGGAAAGCAATCTCGTTCTTGTTGTACATGGACCGGACCCAGATGTCATCAATCCGGTTGACGAAGTTCCGAGGCTTGTGCGTGATCTGCCCGCCCATGCCGATGATCCGCCGAGGCCGATCCTGCCATTTCTTGTCATTGGGGTCCGCCGGAATCTCCCCTTCGATGGGAGCAGACGGTACGACGAAATTGGTTTTCGGCTTCGCCGTCTGCGGATCCATCTGAAGCTGCTTGGAGAACGGATCGCCGTCTTTTTCACGCTCGCACACCGAATTGACAAAGTTGGCGATGTGCCAGCGTTCCTCAACCGTGGTGTTGTCGGCGAACGAGGGCATAGGTGTTCCGTTCACCCCGGTGGACATCGTTCTAAAGATCGTCTCGATTTTGTACGGTTCCTCTCTACTCCCCCTGAAATTCCAACACTTATGCCAGTCGGCGGGTTGGATCGGGAAGCCCCAGTCATCCTTTAAGTTGAAGGGGTTACCATCCCCACGGCCTTCCGTCCCATGGCACTCCACGCATTTCTTATCGACCACGAGCTTGGCGCCCTTTTCGATACTCTCCTTGCTGTATGCGACCTTCTTCATCGCATCTTTGTTATTCAGATCGAGAATGCTGAAGGTTTCGGTTTTGTCATCGAACTTCCGATCCTTCACGAGCTGGGTCGTCACGAACGACAGGACCTGCAAGCGCTGCTGCTCAGTCAAGATGCCATCCCAAGGCGGCATAGCCGAACCCGGCAATCCGTGTGTGACCGTATCAAACAAGTCATTCTGACCAGCAACCGGCTTCGTGGGGTCAAACAGCGGTAACTCTCCGCTCGCCGTGTGCCGGATCTTGAAGGTGCCCTGGTTGAAGTTGCGCGGACGTGGCCAGAGCCGATCGGCGCCAGGGCCATCACCCCCTCCATCCACCCCGTGGCACCAGACACACTTGCGAAAATAAATCTTCTTACCTTCTTCGATCATCTTGGGGTCAGGCTTGGCAGGGTTGGTCCCCTTGATAAATCCAGGCGACAACCCGCTATCGGCCTTTACATCGCCGGTCGTCCACAGAACGCCGACGCCGGCCCCCAATCCGACGGCGACCGCCGCGATGGCGATCATGAGCCCTTTTCGCGTCCCTTTGAAGAGATAACAGTTCATTGCTCTATACCCCTAAGTTGGTAGGGATCAATTAATCCCACGTCCGTGGATAGTAGCCTGTGTGCCAATACTCAAAGAGAATGACCTTCCAGATCTCATCGATCGTCAGGTGCTGTTCCCACGGCGGCATGACCGAGGCCCATGGGAAGCCTTCACGCGGAAGGCCGATTCCACCCTTTGACACGCGCCAGAACACGAAGGTCTCCTGGAGCTGCGCAATGGTCCCGGCATCCGTGAAGTTCGCCGGAATCGGGTTGAAGGCAAAGGCAAACATTCCCCGGCCGTTCAGGTTATCGCCGTGGCAGAAGTGGCAGTTCTGGAAGAAGATCTGCCCACCTTCCCGAACGTACTGCATATAGGGAGGCGCCTTCTCGTCCCAGGGATTGCCATCAATGTATTTCTTCTGGACCATATCGGAGTATTTCCCGTCGTCATCCACCCGATACGGATTGCTCGCGGTCTGGAGGACGAAGGTCTTGCCATGCACCTTGGTGCTCGCCGGTGGCGCAGGGTGCACCGTGCGGAGCTCGATCGGCTCATCGATGCTCGGCTTCATGTTGTTCCAGCCAAGAAAGCCGACCAGGAAGGGCAACAACACAACAGAGACTGCCCGGATGATCTGCGTCGTCGGAGTCTTCGCATCGACCACAGCGATCAAGGGCTGTCGAAAGTCTTGCCACGACGTTTCCGTGGAGGACACCCACATGAAGATCCCAATCAGAGTCATGGTGGCATAGATAGCCTGGACGCTAAAGGGGATGGGTGGATAGATCCGGAACCTGAAATAGATGATGGAGAATAGGAAGAGCCCGGTCGCCTGGGCCAGCTTGTTGACCTTGATTCCCATCTTCTTGTCCAGAAGATAGAAGCTCCAGATAAACAGGAGGGCGAGCCCTCCCATTTCGATCAACATCTGCACGGGCATATAGCCCTCGACTAATTTCAATGCAGTCATGTCTGATCTCCTGCTATTTGTGTTCGGTCAGATCGGGACCTTTGGCCACCTACTCGATTTTCGGTGGCGCCTTGCCTTCTTCCAATTGCGACAGATAATTGATGATCTTATTGAGTGCCGCCGCGTTGAGCTTCTTCCCGAAGTCCTTCGGCATGATGTTGTCTGGGAACGGCTTTACCACGTACATGCTCGGCGTTAGGATCGACTCCATGATGTACTCGCGCACAGTGGTGGCCTTGCCTTTATAGGCCGGATCCTTCAAGCGCTGTGGAGCATTGGTCTTTTCCACAAGCTTAGGCCCCACGACACCGACGGCTCCCTGAATCCCCGGAATCGTATGACACGCGAAGCACATCGCCTTCATGAAGATCTCATTGACCGGCTCGTCGCCCGTCACGACCGGTCCGCCTGGCGCTGGAGCCCCAGCCGGGGCGCCTCCGGCAGGGGCAGCCTTGGGCCGTTCAGCTTCAGGAATGAACTTCTTATACGCATTCTCGATCTCTTCCGGCGTCGGAGGTTCGGTCCCTTCACGAGCAAAGAGCCATGTGTCAACGGCGATGAGTTCGTCGAAGCTCAGTCAGCGCAATCGGTGGCTTGTGACTCGCCGGCATCGGGCTTTCGCGATCATTCGACCCCTTCACCCCAAATCCAGCCACGACATAGCAGTTGGGACAGGCATGCGATTCCGCGATGTACTCAGCCGCCGTCTGTGCTGTCCCGCAACCCGGACACGCCTCCTTCTGGACCGTGTCTCGCTTGCTGGGGTCGGCCTGGCTATAACGGGGATCCTTGAGACGCTCCAATGCACGCGTCGGAATCCCGAACAGATTGGGGGCCCGTTCGCTGAGGAAGCCCTTCTGGAAGCCATGGCAGAGCGGGCACTGTCCTTTTCCAATGGCGCCTTGCGTGCCGCTTGCTCCAACCGCACCGAAGATGATCTTCTCGCCGAGGTCCGCTCGTTCCTGAACCGACATCTGACGGACATCCGCGGTCTTCTCCTCGGCAGGGGGCGGATCGGCTTTCACCTGAGGCAGCCAGTTCCCGAAGCCGGCCAGACAGGCCGCCACGAAGAACATGAAGCCACCGATCTGGAGGAGGACCCGTACGCCCTTGAAATACATGGCCATGGTAAAACACGCGACCGTGAACATGACGAGCGAGACTGGGAGGAACCGCGGCTCGCCAGGGACGCCGGGGCTCTCATCGTTGAAGTTCATGGCGTAGTTGGCGATCGCGATAAAGAGCATTGAGTAGCCAAGAAGACCGATCACGCTCTTGAAAACCAGCTCGCCCTGACGAGGATCGTTCTTCCGGCCGAATTGGAAGTACAGCATCAGGATGACGATCACAAGACCGCCCGGCCATCCCAGGTGAAAAGCCTTTCGCATCAACTGGGCAGCCCCTGATTCCGGCAGGAAGTAAAAAATCGTCCCGATGGCTCCAAAAATGATCGCCGCAGTCACGCCACCCAACACCTTACCAGTAAACATTCACTCCTCCATCGAGAGGCCCGCCGCGAGGAGTTTTTCCCTCGCGGCGGAGCTTACATCCATCTTCTGTCAGTGATTCCTCGATATTTAAGTTTAGTGGCTCCCAGCCGGGGCTGGAACCTTCTGCCCGACAGGGGCTGTGGCCGGAACCTTCTTGACACCTAACGACCCGAGCCAGAACACGAACAAGATCGTTAACCAGAAGAACAGCACGTTGAACGAAATCATGTTCGCGCCAAACCCAATAGTGTGGGTGAAGGCCCACGGCGAGTTGTCCCGCATGATCTCATTGACGTGCCAGAACAACCGCACGGACGACCGGATGTAGCCCATGAGCCCCATCATCCAGGTAAAGGACGTGGCCAGCATGATGAGGGCATACTGCCCCCGGACCGAAATCTGTCCCCACACAATCGGTCCCACATCCTTTGCTCCCTTCAACATTATCGAGTTAAGGATCACTCCTATGAACAGGCACGACAAGGTCGAGGCCACCTGAGGTACGGAGAGGCCTACTCGCACATTGGCCGGAATATAGTATCCGTAAATGGCCAGCCAGATGATGTTGACATAGGCCATCGTGAACAGCCCGAACAGGAAGGCGTTCCCGTAAGGGGCCCACTTCACGGTCGGGATCTTGTTCGCCCGCTGATAAATGATGAAGCTCAACACCGTCGTCGTGATGATGGTGTTGATAGCCCCATTCTTGGCGGACATGACTCCGTAGTTCCCCAGCACCGGATGCTGCTGACCGCCCATGGCCTTCAATTCGGCCGGGGTCATCACCATTGTGTGCGGCGTCAGCCAGACGATGAAGCACATGATGAGCACGAACACCATGTACTTGATGTACTTCTGATAGCGCTCGGCCCCGCGCATCCGATCCATGCCCTGCCAGAGATAGTAGTTGGCGGTGAGGAAGAGCGCCCCAATCATTACCGCCTGAATGATGAAGAGCCAGGCCAGGAGGCCACCCATCAGCGTGATCCCCATCTGTTGCCGGTATGCGTACACCTCACGCATCAGCCAATAGCCGGCGAAGGGGAGCGGGATTAAGAAGCAGATGCCGATGAACATGGCCACATAGCCCATCCAGTCATAGTGGGACCGTTCCTCATCGCTCTTGGCCGTGAGGAAGCGATAGGCCGCGTACGCCGCGACCACGCCGCCGCCGAACGCCATATTGCCGAGAAGGCGATGCACGTTAATGGGATTCCAGAGTGTTGTATGGATGACGTGCCAGACGTTGCCCAGATACCGTCCGTCAGCATCCACTCCGGCAGGCGATTGCATGAAGGCGATCCACGAATTGGCCAGCATCATCAAAACCGTTCCGATCACATTCAGGATCACCGACATGGCGACATGGATCCACTTCAGGAATCCCTCTCGCATCTTGTCCCAGGCATAGTAGTAGATATAGAGTGTGCCGCTCTCCGCTATAAAGAGCAGCGCGTAGGTAGCCATCACCGGCCGGAAGATGCTGGAAAGATATCCGAAGAAAGTGGGGTAGAGCGTGAGGAAGGTAAAGATGACAATCCCACCCAAGAGCGCGGTGATCGAGTAGGCTGTCAAGCTGATCTTCACGAAGTCATAGGCGAGTTGGTCGTATTTCCTGGACAGAGCCTTGTCCTTGGTGATGACCCCCAGATACTCCACGATCATGCAGAAGATCGGAACCGCCAACACAAAACTTCCATAATAGAGATGTTGCTGAAGGGCCACCCAAAGTATGACCCGACTCTCAAAGTTGTATCGCGGGTAGTCCTTCGCGCTGTCGGTCGTCTTGGGGGCTGGCGCCCCCACCACCGGCCCTTCTGTTTTGTACCAGACATCCCGGGACTTCTCGACAGGCTTCGCGTCGGCAGGCGCGGCTGCTGCCGACGCCGTCGAGGCCGCCGGTGCTGGTGTGTCGCCTGCGCCAGCAGGAAGCGACAGGAACAAGGGCAGCAGCAAAAGCCCCACAAACGTCCCTAGCGCCAAGAAAGCCCAGATTTTGTTTCGGGCTTGCTTCGTTATGGTAGCCATGGCTTTCCTCCTTAGCACTGACGATAAAGAACTCTGGTGTCTTTCCTTATTTCAGTAGTTCATTTCCGGAACATGTAGAAATAGTCTAACCCTTGAATCTTCATGGCACCCCAATCAAGGAATGTGAAATAGGCTGTCGCCACAAGTAACGAGATGACTGCGATGGCGATTTTCATCCCCGTAGTTATCTCTCTGCTTTGCCCTACCATTCCTTCTCCTCCGTCTACCCTCGCTTGTTAATCATCGGCCAGCGCCGACTCTAAACAAACCATTAGCACGGGCATTGAATCGCATTAAACCAGTAGAAAAACCAAACAGCAAAAGCGACTGTGGTCCAGAATATAGCCTTCCCCAGTCTAATCTTCCACGCCGGTTCCTCAACATGAGGAACTTCCCATACTGCTTCTGCCATGATCACCCTCTTTGGAAACTAGTTGATCGCGATAAACTCAGGTGTGGTTACTTCTTCCCTTCGCCCTTGACAGCCATCAAGGGTTATGTTACTCAAAAACCGACTCTTGTTACACAGGAGCACACAAGATGGGTAAGGACCCAAGATTGTTTGACATTATAGTTTTGGCCGGTATGGTTGTCAACATTATTCTTGCCGTGTTCCTGCTGATCTATTATTTTGATTTATTATAGGGTTAACTCGTTTTATCACCCCTATGGTTTAGCCCTTCAGAACTACTCCTGGCGCATCGAAATCCAATCGTCGTGTCCCTAAAATCTTGGATCATTTTGAGACGGATTGTCAATCTCGTTTCTATTCCAATCGTTCCCCAAGACGCTCCTCTAATGACCTTAGAACTGCCGGTCGGCGGGCCCTTGGGATTCTGAGAAGTGTCTCGATATGCATCTTCCTGGTACCAGTCTGCTACCCATTCCATGACATTCCCGGCCATGTCATAAACCACGTACGGGCTTCGGTCTAAAGGAAAGCTTGCGACAGGAGCCGGGAATTCGAAGGGGTCTTGGTTCCCTGTGTTCGCCGCGCCTTGCTTGTCCTGGTTGCCCCAGGGCCACAAGAGGCCGTTGGGCCCCCTGGCGGCCTTCTCCCATTCGGCTTCAGTCGGAAGCCGCGCTCCCCGATAGCGACAATAGGCGTCGGCATCATCCCACGATACATAGACGGCCGGTTGTGTAGGGGCGCTCAATTTGTCGAAGTGCTTTACATAGCGGGAGATTGGCTTCCTATGGCCTGTCGCTGTCACAAATGCCCTATAGGCGCCGTAAGTCACTTCATAACGATCGATCCAGTAGGCATCGAGCATGACCCGGCCTTCTGGCTTTTCATCGAAGCCTCCACCGTTATACCCTCTCAGAAACTCACCCGGTGGGATGAAGACCATGTCCTCTTTCACGGGTTCGACAGGTGTTGCGCTATCACGAGCAGGTTTCGCCTCGCTGCCTGCCTGTTCGATCTCGATGTTGGAGGGAGTAAAAACGTCGAGAATGATCCCACCGATGGGTAATCCAGCAAAAATCACCATGACCACAAAAAATGCCCATTTTAGTCGCTTGTCCAGCATGGATCCGAAAGAGCAAATTCCATCCTGTTTACCTAGGGCCCGGTCTTGGCGCAGCGAAATCCTATTGTCGCATCCGTCCTCCAGAGCTTCGCCTGAAACCGCTTGGAGACTCTGGCCCCATTCGGGGACTCACGCCAGGATCCCCCCCTGATCACTTTGTTCTGTCCATCCTCGGGGCCCTTGGGGTCCCGATAAGGGCTCTTGGAATA
>VBOO01000112.1 GCA_005877505.1 Nitrospirota bacterium | reverse complement strand
CGAGGAATAACGAGAAGTTATCATAACTTGTCCTACGTGCTCGACCATCGATCACCGTTGAAAGTCGCAGCGTGCCGATGAGCCCAACCATCGTTTGAAGTTTTCCGCTTCGTCTCCATTTCCGCCCAAGACAACCCTTTTGAACTGGCGACCTGACTGGCAGGTCACCTGGATCCCTGAAGGCGTCCCGATGACCGAGACGGCTCCGTGCCGATCCGTCCGCAGCAGGGCAATTCCAAGCCGGCTATAGGCATCCACCATCGCCGGGGACGGATGTCCGTAGGCATTCGCATGGCCGACTGATACGACCGCCAGTTGTGGATGAACGGCCCGGAGGAACGGTCCGTACACGGACCCCTTGCCCCCATGGTGGGGCACCTTCAGCACAGACGTCTCCAGTTGTTCAGGTCGCTTGGCCAGCCTGCTCTCGGCTTCCGATTCGATATCGCCGGTGAAGAGCACGCTGACCGACCCGCAGGCCAGGCGTAAGACGACCGATTGATTGTTCAAGCGTGCTCCCTCAGCCCGTGCTGCGCCAGGTCCCTCGGATGCGTCCGGATTGAGCACGCGAGCCTGACAGCGCGTTCCTAACGCCACGGCCCCATCGGCATTCGAGACGGCCCGGACAGGCACGTGCCGTTCGGTCACGATGCGCTCGAGTCGATCCAGGAAAGCGGCTTCGCGCGCCACCCCGTTCGTCCAGAGCTGCCCCACGTCGAACTTGCGCAGAACGAAACCCAGGCCGCCGACGTGATCCAGTTGAGGGTGCGTGGCGACGACCACATCAAGCTGCCGAATGCCTCGATCCCAGAGGACCGGCGCGACCACCATGCGTCCCGCATCATAGGCGTCGGCGGCGCCTCCTCCATCAATAAGCATGGCACGGCCATCCGCCGTTTCGACCACAGCCGCATCCCCCTGCCCCACGTCGAGGAACGTGACTCGGAACGTTCCCGCAGCCGGCAGGTCATGAGGCGACCAGACCCAGAGCACCAACAGCCCCCCAGCCAATACTCCGGCGAGACGACCAACCCCCTGTCGCCACCGGAGCAAGGCGACTCCGAGCAGCAGAAAGAACCCGACCATTTGCCAGACCGGCGGCGAGGCCACCCTCAGCTCAGCGCCAGGCACGGCAGCAAACATCTGCACGACCCACACCAACAGCTCCAGCAGAGGACGCACCACGTCGGCGCCGACCAACTCTCCTCCTACTCCGCTCAGCAGAGTCGCCAGACACACCAACAGCCCGACAGGCAGTACGAGGAACCCGACAAGCGGGACCACGAGCAGATTCGACAGCCCTCCGACCCATGCCAACTGATTAAAGTACGAGGCCACAAGGGGAGCGCTCGCCAGGGAGACGACCACGCTCACGAGCAGGACCTCCACCGTTCCAGCCTTCAGGACCTCCCACCTCCCACGTTCTCGGAAAACACCGAGAGTCGTCTCCTCGTCACGCGGACGGCGGATCTTCATCAGCAGGACGATGACCAGCACCGAGAGGAATGACAACTGGAAGGAAATGTCGAACGGAGCCAGAGGATCCCACCCCACGATGATCCCCAGCGCCAGAGCGAGGCCGTACCCGATGCTGTGGCTCCGGCCGACCAGCACGGCCGCGAGGGCGACAAGGGTCATGATCAGCGACCGGATCGTCGCCACTTCTGCCCCGCCCAACAGGGCATAGGCTGTGACCGGCAGGATCGTCCCGGCTGCCGCCACGCGGGTGGCTGTCGTACGCCGGCTCAGGCGCAGCACCCACCGCGCCGGGAGCGCCAGCAGGCCCCGGCGGACTCCCCAGAACACCACGACCCCGATCAGCCCCAAATGCGATCCCGAGATCGAGAGGATGTGCGTGGTGCCGGATGCCATGAACGCATCCCGAATGTCCTGGTTCAGGTACCCGCTTTCCCCGGTCACCAGAGCCAGGTAAATCCCCGCAATCGGGTCCTCCAGGGACCGGAGTGCTGCGTCACGGATCCGGGTACGCCCGTGATCCACCGCGGCCATCAGCGAAGAGAACCCGTCCGCCAGGATCCTGAGCCCGGCTCCATCACGATGCAACGTGACGTTTCCGACCGCATGGACGCCGGCCCGCCGCAGGTGCGCGCCGGAATCGAAGCCGGCTGGGTTCCACAGACCCCTGGGTGGACGAAGGCGCGTCGTGAACTCGATCACCTCGCCGACGACCAGGGGCGGGACCGGGCCGCGGACTGTCAGCCTGATGCGGCCGGCAACCGGCACCGTCCGATCCGGCAAGGCCAGCCGCTGGACGGACACGATGAGCGTAGCGCGATCTGGCCCGAAACGGACCGGCTCTTCGACCACCCCAATCACGTCAACCTTGTGCGCGCCGACCGCTCCAATCCAGGCAGGCGGTTCGGTTTTCATCTCCGCCAGCGCGGCGCTCGTCAGGCCGGACAGTAAGACTCCGAACGCCAGGCAGCCGAATCCATAAGAGCACCGGCCCGCCGAGGAGAGCCACAGCACGCCACCGAGGACCAGCAGGACGAGGCCGGCTATGGAGGCGGGGAAGTACGCGATGCCGGAACCGAGGAACACTCCGAGGAGCAGCGCGCACGACAGGACGGCCAGGGGGTGGGCCGTGAGCGCGTACGCGGAGGGTGAGAAAGGCGGGATCAGACTTCGCCCACCTCCGTGCGGAGGAGCTGGGCCAGATCCTGGGCGATCTCCTGGACTCGGTGCGAGTCTTCCGCCTCCACCATGATACGCACCAGCGGCTCCGTCCCCGAGTACCGAACCAGGATGCGTCCGCACCCGTTCAACGACGCCTCATGCGCATGCAGGGCCTCCTGTAATGGCGCAATGCCGGCCAGGTCTTTCTTCTCGCGGACGCGGACGTTCACCAGCGTTTGCGGGTACAACGGGATCTGCTTGGTAAGCTGGGAGAGCGACTTTTCCGTACGGCGCATCAGGGCCATCACCTGGAGCGCCGTGATCAGCCCGTCGCCCGTGGTGTTGTGGTCGAGGAAGATGAGGTGCCCCGACTGCTCTCCCCCGAAATTGTAGTCTTCGGCCAACATGCGCTCCAGAATGTAGCGGTCCCCGACGGCCGTCCGGACTACCTTGATCCCGGCGTTGGCCATCGCCTCTTCCATGCCCAGGTTGCTCATGACGGTCGTGACCAAGGCCTTGCGCGCCAAGCGGTCGGTTTTTTTCAAGTCCAGGGCCAGCGCGCCCAGGATCTGATCGCCGTCCACGATACGCCCGTCTTCGGACACGAAGACGGCCCGATCCGCATCCCCGTCGTGCGCGACACCCAGCGCGGCTCCGTCCGCCTCGACGGCGTCTTGGAGGACACGGGGGGACACCGACCCGCACTCGCGATTGATGTTCATCCCGTCGGGCTTGTCGCCCAGGACGGTCACCTGAGCCCCGAGCTCCCG
Source organism: Nitrospirota bacterium (assembly GCA_005877505.1). Taxonomy (GTDB): domain Bacteria; phylum Nitrospirota; class Nitrospiria; order Nitrospirales; family NS-4; genus NS-12. Next base: position 5,256 of record VBOO01000112.1, on the reverse strand, counting down.
GTAGACATGGGGCGCCACCTTGTACGCGGCCCCGTGCGCGCAGTCCACCACAACCTTGAGCCCCTCGAGATCAAACCCCTTGGGCAGGGACCGTTTGACGAACTCGATGTAGCGCCCTTCCGCGTCATCAATCCGGAAGGCCTTGCCGATATCGGACGCGGTCGGGCGCAGAGAATCAATGCTCCCCGAGACGACCAGTTCCTCGATCTGTCGCTCGACCTCGTCGGGGAGCTTCAGCCCGACGCGGGAAAAGAATTTGATACCGTTATCTTCATAGGAATTGTGGGAGGCCGAAATCATGACGCCCGCGTCGGCCCGCAGGCTTCTTGCCAAAAACGCAATGGCGGGTGTCGGCATGGGGCCGACCAGCAAGACGTCCACGCCCATCGAGCAGATGCCTGACGTCAGCGCGGACTCGATCATGTAACCGGAAAGCCGCGTGTCCTTTCCGATGACGATGCGATGGCGACCTGGCCTGGTCTTGAACACATGCGCCGCCGCACGGCCCAGCTTCAAGGCCGTCTCACTGGTCATCGGTTCGACGTTGGCGACTCCTCTGATCCCATCGGTCCCGAACAGCCGACGCATCTCTCGGTCCTCCTGTGAAGACGTTAATCGTTAAACGTTGTACGTTAAACGGGCTGTAGGGGCACGGCGCGCCGTGCCCCTACTGTTCACGTTTAACGATTAACGTATAACGGTACTTGATCCCGGATGGCTTGCGCCACGCGGGCCACATCCCTCATTTGCGCAACGGAATGTACACGGACCACCTGGGCTCCTTGCAAGACTCCGACCGCCACCGCTGCGGCCGTCCCCCACTCACGATCCTCCACCGAACGCCCTAGTATACTCCCCACGAAGGACTTGCGGGATGGCCCGATGACGATCGGGCGGTCCAGCCCGCGCAGAGCCGGAAGACCGCCAAGGAGCACGAGGTTGTGGTCGGAGGTTTTTCCAAAGCCGAACCCGGGATCGACGGCGATCCGTTCGACCTCGATGCCGGCCGCCACCGCCGCTTCCACCCGCGACCGGAGGAAGTCGTAGACCTCTTCCACAACATCGGTGTACGTGGGATGGTCCTGCATCGTCGCCGGGGTTCCCTGCATGTGCATCAGGATGAGACCGGCCTTCGCCTTGGTCACCACGTCGGCCATCTCCGGATCGCTCCGCAGTGCGCTGATGTCATTAATGATCGCCGCGCCGGCGTCCAGCGCCCTCCGGGCCACTGCTGCCTTCGTCGTATCCACCGAGATGGGAATCCGGATCCGACCGGCCAGGGCGGCAAGCACCGGCAGAACACGGGCCAGCTCAACGTCCACGGGAACCGGCTGCGAGCCGGGGCGCGACGACTCGCCCCCGAGGTCCAGCAGATCGGCTCCTTGCGCCTCGATCTCCTCGGCCCGGGCAATGGCTGCCTCCACACCGAGATAGCGCCCGCCGTCGGAGAACGAGTCCGGGGTCACGTTCAGCACCCCCATGATCGAAACCCGTCCATGAACCCAGAGGGTATGGTCTCGCGCCCTCCAACTCATCGGCGTCACAGAGAGGTCCATTGACATCCGTCCTATGGTCTATGAGACACCAGGAACCGGCAAAAGTTACACGCAGGATGAACAGGGCGAGATGAGAACGTCCAGCGCGGGTGGGACAGGCGTCAGGCGGACACCCCTTGGGGTTCCTGCGACAGCGCTCCCTGGATGATCTGGTCGATCGCAGCGGCCTCCAGCACTTCTTTCTCGAGGAGCGCTTCCGCCAGCGCCCTCAAGGCGGCCATGTTCTCGCGCAGCATGCGTTTGGCGCGCTCGTAGTTTTCGGTAACCAGCCGCTTGACCTCGGAATCGATCTTGAGCGCGATTTCCTCGCTGTAATCCCGCCGCGTGGCGATTTCCCGTCCGAGGAAGATCTCTTCGTCCTTCTTCCCGAAAGTCAGCGGCCCCAGTTCGTCACTCATGCCCCACTCGCAGACCATCTTTCTGGCCAGATCGGTCGCCCGCTCGATATCGTTGCCGGCCCCGGTCGTAATCTGTTTGAACACCAGTTCCTCGGCAACCCGCCCCCCCATGAGAATGGCCAGATTGTTGTACAGGAACTCCTTCGAGTAGCTGTGCCGGTCATCCACCGGCAATTGCATCGTCAAGCCAAGCGCCCGCCCTCTGGGAATGATCGTAACTTTGTGGACCGGGTCAGTCCCCGGCAGGAGCTTGGCCATGAGCGCGTGGCCGGCCTCGTGATAGGCCGTGGTCCTCTTCTCCTGCTCGGTCAAGACCATGCTCTTGCGCTCGACGCCCATCAGGACCTTGTCCTTGGCGAACTCGAAGTCCTTCAACTCGACCGCAGTCTTGTTCAACCGCGCCGCCAGCAGCGCCGCTTCGTTCACCAGGTTCTCAAGGTCGGCCCCCGAGAAGCCGGGCGTCCCTCTGGAAATCACCTCAAGGTCCACATCCTTGGCGAGCGGCACCTTCTTGGTGTGAACTTTGAGGATCTCCGAGCGCCCCCGCACGTCCGGTCGGTTCACCGTGATCTGCCGGTCGAAGCGGCCCGGCCTCAGCAGTGCCGGGTCGAGCACATCCGGCCGGTTGGTGGCGGCGATCAGGATGACCCCCTCGGTCGTATCGAAGCCGTCCATCTCGACCAGGAGCTGGTTGAGCGTCTGCTCGCGCTCATCATGGCCGCCCCCCAAGCCAGCCCCACGGAGCCGGCCGACGGCGTCGATCTCGTCGATGAAGATGATGCACGGCGCGTGCTTCTTGCCCTGCTCGAACAGGTCGCGCACACGGGAAGCGCCCACGCCCACGAACATCTCCACGAAGTCAGACCCGCTGATGCTGAAGAACGGCACGCCCGCTTCGCCGGCGATCGCTTTGGCCAGGAGGGTCTTGCCCGTCCCCGGCGGGCCGACGATCAGGACGCCCTTCGGAATGCGCCCGCCCAGCTTCTGGAATTTGTGCGGGTCTTTGAGGAACTCGATGATCTCGACGACTTCTTCCTTGGCCTCGTCAATCCCGGCCACGTCGGAAAAAGTCACCTTCTTGCGGTCTTCCGTCAGGAGCCTCGCACGGCTCCGGCCGAATGACAGCGCCTTGTTGCCGCCGATCTGCATCTGTCGCATCAAAAAGAACCAGAGCGCCAGGAAGAGAATGAACGGCCCCCACGTCACGAGGAGCGTGACGTACCAGGGGTTGTCTTCCGGCGGCTTGGCGTTGATCGTGACGTGATGTTCCCGGAGCACCTTGACCAGATCGGGGTATTCGACCATATAGGTCTTGAATGGCCGCCCGTCTTTGAACACGCCGTTGATGTAATTGCCGCGGATGGTGACGTCCCGGACATCGCCCTGCTCGACCCTGCTGACGAACTCACTGAACTTGACCTCTTCGTCCGGGGATTGCCCCTGGAAGGTGAAGAGGTTGAACAACAGGATCATGAATAGGCCGACGACGACCCAAAAGATGAGGTTTTTCACGCGGGAATTCATCCTAAGCCCCCAAGAACCCTTGATCTTAACACACCATCCGGCTGGACACAATACAGCCGCTCTCAGACTGGCTCTCCTTCCTCACTCACTTGGTCCAGCACGGCCAGGTAGGGAAGGTTGCGATACTTCTGCTGATAATCCAGCCCATATCCGACCACGAACTTGTTGGGGATATGGAACCCCACATAGTCCACCACCACGTCGACTTGGCGGCGGCCCGGCTTGTTGAGCAGCGCGCAGACCTTGATCGACTTCGGCTTCTTGGCCCCGAGTGTTTTCCGAAGGTGCTGGACGGTGCGGCCGGAGTCCACGATGTCCTCGACCAGCAACACGTCCCGGCCGGCGATATCCTCCGTCAATTCGGTCAACACCTTGATCTTCCCCGACCCCTTCGCGCTTCCCGTGTAGCTGGAGACCACCACGAAATCCACCCGGAGGGGAAGGCGGATCGCCCGAGCCAGGTCCGCGTAGAAGGCAAAGGCGCCCTTCAAAATCCCGACCAGGATCAGGTCCTTCTGGGCATAATCAGCCGTGATCTGCCGTCCCAGTTCCCGGATGCGCGTCCGCATCTCTTCCTGGGTGACGATCGGTTTGCCGAAGATGCCTTCCACCTCTGCCATCATTCTTCCTTCGTCAGCTTCAGCGTCACGAAACGGGTGGTCGCCTCCCCTGGTGAGAACCGCTCATCCCCACGATACCCGACGACCCAAACGATGCCCGCCGGTGCCACCACCAGCGGAACTTCGCCGCGTCGCGTCCGCGGAATTTTCTGATCCACAAAGTAGTCTTGTAGTTTCTTGCGATGCCCCTTCATTCCTGCTGGGCAGAACCAATCTCCCGGCCGCCATGTCCGCACGATCAGCGGACTGCCCAGCCGATCCGCGTCCACCACGAGCACCGAGCGACCATCGGCCCTGCCTGTGACAGGCTGGTAGCCCTCGAGTGCCAGGAGGTGCGGCCCGGATTCCCCGAACCAAATCCCTCCGGGGATCGACAGCGGCGATCCGGTTGCCCCGCCCACGCCAGCCCCGGCCGGCCCCTCCGTAGCGCGCCGTCCCACCGTGATGAGAGCCCCGTCACGCTCCACGACGATCCCGCCGGGCAGATCCAGTCTTCTGCCGTGGCCTACTCCCACGACACGCGCGAGGACATCCCCCACCTGTTGAAAGGTCAAGCCTGCTGCAGACCCCCGGACCTCCCTCACCGCCCGCCGGATCAGCCGCCGCTGGAACCCAAGGGGCTCCTGCGCCAGCCGCTCGCCCTGCAAGACCACACGACCAGGGACGATGTCCTTCACCACCGCCTTCCACAGGTCCCGCTCGAGATCGGCCAAGAGCGCGGCTTCCGCCGCAAGGATCTCGGCCGCACGGGCCAGCCCCTGGACAATCCGGGGATTGAACGTACGCAAGAGCGGCATGATCTCGTGCCGGATCCGATTGCGGCGGTAAATTCGCAACGCATTCGAGGCGTCCGTACGATAGGCAATCCCCCGCGAGGCCAGATAGTCCAGGACCTGTTCCCGTGTCACGCCGAGGAGCGGACGAATGATGCCATCGTCACGGTGCGCCGGAATACCGGCCAGGCCGTTCATCCCTGCACCACGCAACAGCCACAGGAGGACGGTTTCGGCCTGGTCATCGGCCGTGTGGCCGGTCGCCACAGCGGTCAGGCCGTGTTCCCGTCGCACGCGGGCGAAAAACGCGTAGCGCGCGTCCCGCGCCTGGCTTTGGAACGTCTGGCCCGGTTGCTCCACCACACACACCCGCTCCACATGCACG
>VBOO01000315.1 GCA_005877505.1 Nitrospirota bacterium | reverse complement strand
CACCATTCTTTGAGCCATTTCCGAATTGCAGAGCCCACAGGCCATTGATGGTCAGCGGGTTCCCCTCAGGATCAATGAGCTGACCCTGGAATTCACCGCTGCCGACGTGGAATGCATTGATTCGCCCGTCGCCGAAATTTCCCACCAGCAGGTCGCGACTGAATTTTCCGAAGCCTTCGGGCGCCAGCGCGAGCCCCCAGGGCGAATTCAGCGTACCGTGCGAGGCGAACCGCCGAATGAGTGACCCGTCGGTGGCAAACACGTCCACGAACCCATTGCCCGGACCAGAGTGGTCATCGTGCTTGTCGGGAAGTTCTTGCAGCGCGAAAGTGACGAACAACTGGCCGCCGATGTTCTGAATTCCGAACGGAGCAAAATTCATATCCACATTCGGATCGGTGAACGTGTTCACCTGATGGAAGTCTTTGTCGTACACCTCCACCATGCCCGCGTGGAAGTTGGTGACATACAGGAAATTGCCCTTGGGGGTAGAGGCGATTGCCAGGCCTTTGTACACGGCGCCCGAGCCGGAGTTGTCCTTCGCGATCACGGCACTCGTCGGGCTGACTGCGGGGCTCCATCCGAGGATCGTGCCGTCTTCGCTGGAGAAGAGGAAAGGCGGCGATCCGGATTTGGTGTTGGATGAGATGACGAATTGACCCGTGCCGTTGAACACCAGACCAGTCGGTGTGCCGCCGGTGGGACTTCCCGGCGCCGGAATTGTGACCACCAGTGGCGAGCCGATAGGAAAGGCTTGGCCCCGACCGTTGTAAACCGTCGCGACATTGCCATTGTTATCGGCGACCCAGAACGGTGTGGTGGGGCCGAAGGCGAGGCCCCAAGGGTTCACAAGATGCGAGTCAGCGAAGCGCGCCACGCCTGCAATGTCAGACACCAGGTTCACCCTGGTGTAAACCCGGTGCTCGCCACTATCCCCAGGCGCCGGCGCTGTTCCAAACATCACAGCGAGAATCGTCACAAAGAGTATGGATAGACGCTTCATGGTTTTTCCTCCCTCAACAGACCATTTGAATTGACTCAACCCCACAACACTGCGTGCATATGAATAGCTGGCGAGATCTAACGACCGCAGTGCATGATTCACTTGTGTATCAGTGCGCAAGGGTGGGGACCGGACTCGTCGTGGTGTTGACCACCACGACGTTCTGCGCCGAACTAGGCGGGGCGCCGGCGGCGCGTTCCTGATCTGCCGCACTGAGGACTAGCAGCAGCGAGAGGGTGACGATTCCCGTAAGAGCAAAACTGAAGCGCCTGAGCGCAGACATGGTGGGTCTCCCTTCTGTGAAGGGCAAAACTGACCGGGGGGATGCTGGGCTCATCGGCTCCACGTGTCAATACCTACGAAAGTAGGGGGTACAAGAAAGGTGTGGTCGGAGAAGCCAACGGCAGGGTCAGACTGAGCTGTCCCGCTTTCTTGTGTCCGAGAGGATGCTTCTACGGTTCCGTTGCACCACTGGGGTGAACAGCAACCGGGGGGAGGCGAGGGGGCAATTGCCGAGGACCGCGAGTCCAGTACAGAACCATGAGGCAAGGAACCACCCCGGCAAACCAGAGCGTTATCTCTTTCGTTGTGAACGGCTCAACGTCATCCAAAGCTAATCCCAACACAACGAGCGTGACAGCGAAAGTATTCAGTCCTGCCCAAGAGGCCTTCGCCGCTTCATGAAGGCGCTGCCGTACCTGTCCCGGACTCATGACCCACACCGCAACCATGCCTAAGCCCATCAGTGGCGCGCCAATAGACAGCAGAATAGTCCAACCTTCCGTACGGTAGTCCGCGAGGAGTGTGTCCTTCGCCTGCTGCTTGCTCTGCTCCACGAGGGCCTGGACCTCGGACGGGACGTTATTCCAGTCCTGTTCGATCATCCTATTCACCTTCTCGGCGTCTTCTACTGCATCCAATTTTGCTTTCTCGAAAGCCGCGATAAAATTTTCCGGGTCAAATGAAGGGCCACGGTCTTGCTCCTCCTTAAAGTGACGCCGACGCGCCTCGTATGACCAGAGGAATAACCGGTTAGCTAATGACCGTTGGTACACAAG
>VBOO01000106.1 GCA_005877505.1 Nitrospirota bacterium | reverse complement strand
AGGGCCGCTCCGTCCCTTCCTGGCGCAACACCCGGTACTGCTCCGGCGTCAGGATCTGCCGCCACTCTTCGTCCGTCTTCGTCACCTGAAACATACGTCCCCGTTCCTTGGCCAGCACCGGCATTATACCAACGGACTTCGCCGCGATGCCAAGACCCAGCGCCAAACCGCCTTTCAGAAGGGTCCTCCGTGTCATGGGCTTTCCTCCTCACCCATTGGTCGCGGTACCGGCCAGTCCGTTACACGGGAAAATGCCTGTCCAGGCATTCCGGGCAGATCAAGTGCGAGAAGTCCGCCTCGGAATGGCCCTTGATGTAGCTTTCCACTGAGAACCACTGACCGTTCTCGTCACGAATCCTCTTGCATCGCGCACAGATGGGCAGGATCCCGCGCAGGACTTTAATCTCCTTCAAGGCCTGCTCCAACTCCCTTTCCCGGGCCTTGCGGCGGTCCATTTCTTGTTTGAGCTTCACCGTCGAGCGCATCCGTGTCAGCAGCTCCAACCGCTCGATCGGTTTTGTGACGTAGTCCGCAGCCCCGGCGGCGAACGCCGACTGCAGGTATCCCGCCTCGGTCAGCGCCGTCACCATGACGATGGGCAGATCCTGATAGCGGCTGTCCGCCTTGATCCGGCGGCACGCTTCCACCCCGTCCATATCGGGCATCTTGATGTCCATCAAGACCACCTCGATATCCCCGATATCCCCGGCCGGGGCGATCGAATGAGCGAGGCCGAGACACTGAAACGCCTCGTGTGCGGATTCCACCAGCAGGATCTTCTGATACCCGGCGTCTTCCAGAATCATCTGCAGCACGCTCCGGGTCGCAAGCGAGTCATCAACCACGAGAATGCTCATGGATCCGCGCTCCTTCCGCGCCCCCTGGAGCCATCCAGTCTGCCATTATCAGCCTCGGCGGTCAAACGGCGGCCCCACTGTTGCCGGCACAGGTCCACGATCGGGGCGGCCAGCAGCAGCACGGCCACGACAAACACCGGCCAGTTGAACCGGGTCGGCAGCACCTGGCGGACGGCTTCGGCTCCTCCGCCGAGCGCCCTGATGGAATCAGCCATGAAAACGTAGAGCGCCAGCGCGACACCGACGAGATTTAATCCCCGCGCCCAGGGGCCTGGCCAGAGCGCGCGCTCCGGGCGATCGAACAGACAGACCACCGTCCCGCCCACGACCATCAGCGCGGCGATGCTGACTGGGGCCAGCACCGGCCCCCACCACGGCAGCGGCAGCAGGAACAGGATGTCCCAGTCCAGGAGCGAGCGCGGCCACCCGCTCAGCGGCACGAGGAAGACGTAGTACAGGATGTCCCAGACACCGAAGGCGACCAGCGTGTAGCCGAGGCGGCTCCGCCACGTCCGGCCGGCCAGCCACCCCACGGCGAACAGCATGATCAGCGTGGTCGCTTCACGGATCATCTCAGCGTGGAGCAGGCCCTCCGACAGATCCACGGGCGGGAGTTGATACGGATCCAAGCGGTTCACCATGGTCCGCAGATACAGGACCACCGCCGCCTCCACGTAGGCCATGGCCGCGGCATAGAGGACGACGACTAGCCAGCGTTGCTTGTCAGTGGGGACAGATTTCAACTCTGTCCCCCTGATTTGATCCGTTCAGGAAAATCCGAGATGATGCCATCCACCCCCAGCGATCGAACCCACGCGATGTCCGACGGCTCGTTGACCGTATAGACGAAGACGCGCACCCCTTCCCGCTGCCATGCGCCGACGAGTTCCCCGGTCACAGCATCGAGCCTCAGCCCGATGTGGGTGACCTGGGCATCTCGTGCAAACGCCGTCGGGTGCGCGGGCGCGCTCTTCAGCAGGGCCATGGTGTGCGCGCCAGAAGTCAGGCGTTTCATCGCGGGCAGCTCGGCATGGAGAAACGAGGCGTAGATGACGGGCTGAGCAAACTTGGTTGTAGTCACGCTCGTCCAGATGCGTTCGGCGATCCCTGCGGACTTGATGTCGAGCATGAGTCCGACGCGGTTGTTGATGCACACGAGGGCGTCCTCCAGCGTCGGAATCGGCTGGCCGTCGGGCGTTCGCACGCTTCGCATCTCTTCGAGGGTCAGTTCACTGACCGCGCCGGATCCGTCGGTCGTGCCGTCCACCCTGCGATCATGGAACACGACAGGATGGCCGTCTCGCGTCGCCCGGATATCAACCTCGACGAAGTCGACGCCTAATGCGATGGCCTTCGCGATGGACGCCAGCGTGTTCCCCGTGACATGCCCGGCGGCCCCACGATGTCCAACCCGAAGCGCCATGCGATTCCGTTCCGCAGTGCCTGTGGCGGCGGTGAACAACGCGTGCGCCCTCACGGATCTCCTTGCGAGTCAGGCTTAGCGAGACTTCTGCCAGCGATCGATGAGGACGCCCTCCCGGAGGCCAGTGTCGCTGACCAGACACTCGGAAAATCCGAACTGGTCCAGGCACTCCGCCAGGATCAGCGTGCCGGCCACGATGAGGTCCTCGCGACCAGGCTCCAAGCCGACAAGCTCGCGCCGCTGGGCGCGCGTGCGAGCGATCAGATCGGCCAGGATCCGCTGCACAGCTTTCACGGAGAGCCGGTAGTTGTGGATCCGGGGCGGGGCATAGACCGCAAGGCGCTGGTCCATGGCAGCCAGCGTCGTGATGGTGCCGGCTGTCCCGACGAGGCGGTAGCCGGCCAGGGACCCGAGTTTCGCCTCGACGACGTCCAAGTGCCGGGCAATGCGGGCGCGCGCCGAAGCGAGCTCGTCCGGCCGCACCGGATCCGACCGCAGACACTCCTCGGTGAGGCGGACGACCCCTTCATCCACCGACACCATCGCGGGAGCCTGCCCGGGCGCGACGGTGATGAATTCGGTGCTCCCGCCCCCGATGTCCAGCGCCACAAACCGGTCCACGCCGGCTGAGAGGCCGGACTGAATGCCCAGGAGCGACAGCCGGGCTTCCTCCTCTCCTGAGATCACCTCCACATCCAGCCCGCTCCGGCGCTTGACCGCGCCGAGAAACTCGTCGCGGTTGACGGCGTCGCGCACGGCGCTCGTGGCCACCGCCACGACCTCGCGCGCGCCGGCCCGCTCGATCACCGGCGTCCACTCGGCGATCGTCTCCAGCGCCCGCGCCATCGGCGCCGGTTGCAGGCGGCGGCTCGGCTCGAGGCCTTCGCCCAACCGGACGATGCGGCGCTCCGAGGCGAGCTCGTGCAGACGCCCATCGGCTCCAATCCGGGCGATCAGCAGCCGCAGCGTCAGCGTGCCGATATCGATGCCGGCATAAACAGACACACGGAACCTCCATCCGTTCGGCCTGAGCCTGGTTCGATGAACTCACCACAGGCTTCGATAAGCCAGCCGTTCGGCCTGAGCTTGTCGAAGGAGACGGCTGGCCTCAGGGCAGGCCTGTCGAAGGCCCCTATGCCGAACGCGATCACCCTTCGAGAGCCTCAGGGTGAACGGCTTGGCGCCCTAGCCTCGCTCCTTGATCTGGTCCATCTCGAACCGGATGCGCGTCTCTTCCTCCCTGAGCTGGTCCACCTTGGCAAACAGGTCCTGGATCTCCTTGTCCTCCAGTACCCCGCTCCCCTTCCGCTCGATCAACTGGAACGCCCGCTCGCCGGCCGCCCGCAGGTGTTCCTTGATCTGATCCTCCACCTTGTTCAGTTGGAATTTCAGGCGCAGGAGCTCCATCTCCTCGAGCGATCGGTCCCTGGCCTCGGCGGTGCCCTGACGCACCTTGGCCCATCCCGTGCGGAGGTCGTTCTTGAACCGGCGGAATCGCGACATCATGGTCCTATCAGGATACCGAGGCCAGCTCCAGTTTCTCCTGCCACCGCCGGAGCAAGGCCGCTTTGAGCTCTGCGTGCTCCGGTCGCGCGAGGGAGGGATCCTGCTGGAGCACCAGCGTCGCTTCCTCCCTGGCCTCTTCCAGAATCTTGGCGTCGCGGATGAGATTGGCCACCCGCAGATCGGACGGGCCCCACTGCCGGGTCCCGAAGAACTCGCCAGGCCCGCGGATGCGCAGGTCCTCCTCGGCGATCACGAAGCCATCGTGACTCTTGACGAGCGCCTCAAGGCGGTGCCGCGCCTCCTCCGACAAGCGGTGAGGCCCCATCAGGAAGCAATACGACTGAGAGGCCCCGCGCCCGACCCGTCCCCGGAGCTGATGCAACTGGGCGAGGCCAAACCGGTCGGCATGCTCGATCAGCATCACCGTCGCGTTGGACACGTCAATGCCCACCTCGATGACCGTTGTGGCCACCAGCGCCTGGATGCGGCCGGCTTTGAAGTCCGCCATGACGCGGTCTTTCTGCTCGGCCTTCATCCGGCCATGGATCAACCCGACCGTCCACTTCGCGAACACCTCCCGCTGCAATCGCTCGGCTCCCGTGATGGCCGCCCGCAGGTCCACCTTCTCCGACTCCGCCACCAGCGGGAACACCACGTAGGCCTGCCGGCCCTGCCCCAGCTCGTCCTCGATCAGGCGGTAGGCCCGCGCCCGCTGGCCCTCCGTAAACAAGAGCGTGCGGATCGGCATGCGGCCCGGCGGCATCGCGTCGATCACGGAGAGGTCCAGATCGCCATACACGGTCAGGGCCAGAGTCCGCGGGATGGGAGTCGCCGTCATGACCAGCACATCGGGCGTGTAGCCTTTCTCCTTGAGGGTGGCGCGCTGCAGCACGCCGAACTTGTGCTGCTCGTCGATGACCGCCAGCCCGAGCTTGTGGAACCGGACCCCCTGCTGGATCAGGGCGTGCGTGCCGATCACGATCCCCGCCGACCCATCGGCGATGGCGGCCAAAGCTGCCTCACGCTTCTTCCCGCGCCCCCCTACCAGCAACACACAAGTGACCCCGAGCGGCTCCAGCAGCCGGTGCAAATTCAGGCAGTGCTGCTCGGCTAGAATCTCGGTCGGGGCCATGAGGGCCGCTTGCAGCCCGGAGCCCACGGCCATCAGCATCGCCACCGTAGCCACAACCGTCTTGCCGCAGCCCACATCACCTTGGATCAGGCGGTTCATCGGATGAGGACTCGCGAGGTCGCGGCGGATATCTTGCAACACGCGAAGCTGCGCGGCCGTCAAGCGAAAGGGCAACAAGTCGAGGAACCGCCGCGGCAGCGGTCCTTCGAGGTTATAGGCCAGGCTGCGCGCTTCCCGCTGGACCGACTCGCGCTTCCGCCCCAGCGCGAGCTCCAGCAGGAAAAAATCCTCGAACGCGAACCGGCGATGCGCCGGAGTCCGGCCGCGGTTCAGGTCTTCGAGGTTCGCATTCGCGGCGGGAAAATGGACAGCCTTGATCGCGTCCCCGAACGCCAGGAGCCGCCGCCCCCGCACGATCTCGGCCGGCAAGGCGTCGACCGCCCCATCCGCGTACTGGTCCACCAGTCCCTTCATGATCGCGCGGAACCGGTCGCCGAGCATCATCCGCGTCTTGGTCTCCCGACCATGGTAGATCGGCACGATGCGGCCCATGTGGACCAAGTCATGATGACGCCCGGCCTCTTCCCCTCCCTCCAGGATCTCGAAGGCCGGATTTTCCATCTGCAGATGCGTCCACCGCCCGCTCCGCGCCTTCACCAGCCCATAGAGCATCAGATGCTGGCCGGCTTTGAAGGTCTCCGCCAGGTAGGCTTGGTTGAACCACACCAGGGACAGGCTCCCGGTCTCGTCCGTCACCGTTGCTTCGACCAGTTTCCGGCGCTGGTGGCGGGTGACCGTGGGCTTGACGGACCGGATCTCGACGGCGACGACCGCTTCCTGCCCGGGGATCAGACTACCGACGGACCGCACCTGCGTCCGGTCTTCATAGCGCCACGGCAGCGACCAGACCGCATCCTCGACCGTGCAGATGCTGGCGCGCGCCAGCACTTCGGCCTTCTTGGGTCCCACGCCCCGGATGTATTGGATCGGCAACTCCCAGAGCCGGTGCACCGGCTTCGCCGCTCCGGACGAAGGCGTCGCCGGCTCCTCCACCGAGCGGAGCAGACGGTTCAACACCACTTTGGCTTCGGCGATCCGGCAGCCGCGGAGGTCAGGTCCGAGCGTCTCGTAGTCAGAGAAAAGATGCACCAAGTGGAGCAAGTCCGCTTCAACGCTCGGATGATGGACGGAGTGCCCAAGGGCGGTCACGACCTGCTGGGACACAAACCTGCCGAGATCCTTGAGGACAGAGAGACCGT
>VBOO01000105.1 GCA_005877505.1 Nitrospirota bacterium | reverse complement strand
GAATGTGGTGGCGGCCGGTATGATCATGCACACAAGCCCTACAAGCCGAGCCAAATGGAGTGACATCCTGGTGGTCAAGATGGATAGCGCGAGTGGAGCGGAGTTGTGGCGGCAGGTCCTTACCGGCACCAGTAATGATCAAGATCCTACCGATTGGGAGGATGTGGCATACGCGGTCGCAATCGATGGGGCAGGGAACGTCGTCGTCGGAGGCCGGATTATGTATACCGCCGTGGTGGTGAAGTTGGAGGGGGCCACCGGGGCGGAGTTGTGGAGGCGGTTCATTACCGGCAGCGCTGGTGGTCGCAATAGAATCAGTGGTGTTGCCGTGGATGGATCCGGGCATGTGGTGGCGGCAGGCAAAACATTCAACACCGATCCCAACGCTGGTCGGTATGGGGACTTTTCTGTGGTCAAGCTGGATGGAGCCACC
>VBOO01000104.1 GCA_005877505.1 Nitrospirota bacterium | reverse complement strand
GCGGTCGATGGGGCGGGGAATGTTGTCGCGGCAGGTTATACAACCAGCACCAACACTGGACAGGACTTTACCGTGGTCAACTTGGATGGAGCTAGCGGTGCAGAACTGTGGCGACAAGTCATTAGCAACGGCTCTTCTGTTCTTGAGGCAGCCAATGCGGTCGCGGTCGATGAGGCCGGCAACGTGGTGGCGGCAGGTGTGACCGAGAATACGGGCCCTTCTACTGACTTTACGGTCGCAAAATTCAATGTGGCCGATGGAGCCGAACTGTGGCGGCAGATGATCAACGGCACCGCCAGTAATAGTGTGGATCAGGCCAACGCGGTCGCCATCGATGGCGCGGGAAATGTGGTGGCAGCAGGTTCGACCCAGAACGCTTCAAACTCGGGCACCAGCACTGACTTCACAGTGGTGAAGTTGGATGGGGCCAGCGGGACTGAGCGCCAGCGGCAGGTCATTGGCTCCGCGAGCGGCACGAGTGGCCAGGCGCGCGCAATCAGAGTCGATGGCGCCGGCGACGTGATCGCCGCTGGTGCGGTGAGCAATACCGCCACGGTGGTGAAGCTCGCGGAGGTGCCGCCTCCCGACACGACGCCCCCGACGGTGACGATCACCGCTCCCACCAACTTGGCCATCGTCTCCGGCATGATCGCGGTTGCAGCCGGCGCCTCGGACAATGTCGGCTTGTTGGGAGTCCAGTTCTACCTGGATGGCGCGCCGCTCGGCGCGGAAGTGACCACGGCGCCCTATGCCGTCTCGTGGAATAGCACCACGGCCAGCAATGGCTCGCATACCCTAACGGCGGTTGCCCGAGACGCCACCGGCAACCACGGCACCTCCACAACCGTCACCGTCCACCTCCGCAACAATAACCGTCATGGTGGCCGATCTGACGCGCCAGGCCTTCCGCTCAGACCGTAGGACCACGGAGAACTCGACACCCTTGCCGACATTCGTTCTGGCCGGCAAGCCCGGCCCCAGGGCAAGGGTGAGGACATTCTGACTATCATGCGAGTGATATGAACGATATGCGGATTCTCTGGGTCAAGATGGGCGGCCTGTGGCCCCTCAACACGGGCGGACGGCTGCGAAGCTTTCACATCCTCTCAGAGCTCTCCCGTCGCCATCGCGTCATCGTGCTGACGACCCATGGGCCGGGCGACGATCCCGGAGAGCTCGCCAGGCACCTCCCCAGGTGTCAGCAGGTCGTGTCGGTTCCCTACACAATGCCCAAGCACGGGAGCGCGCGCTTCGCCCTGGCGCTGCTACGCTCCTGGCTCTCGCCGCTTCCGGTCGATCTCTGGAAGTGGCGCGTTCCTGCGCTGCGCGCCAAGGCGTCCCGCCTCGTCGAGACTCGCAAGGTTGATCTGTGCGTGGCGGACTTTCTGTTCGCCGTGGCGAACCTGCCGCTCGGTGGCTCCGTCCCGATCGTCTTATTCGAGCACAACGTGGAGCACTTGATCTGGAAACGACTGTGCCAGACCGAGACGCGCGCGTGGCGACGCGCCCTCCTGGAGCCCGAGTGGCGGAAGATGCGCCGCTGCGAGGCCCGCGCCTGCACTCGGGCCGGACTGACTGTCGCCGTTTCCGATGTGGATCGGGCGCTTCTGGCCGCCCACGCTCCCGAGGCCAGAATCGTCACGGTCCCAACCGGGGTCGACACGGCGTACTTTACCCAGAACGGCACGCCCGAGTCGCCAGCGCAGCTTGTCTTCACCGGTTCCATGGACTGGTTTCCAAACGAAGACGCCGTCTTGTATTTCATCGACGCAGTCCTCCCGCGCATCCGGCTGAACATCCCCGAGGTGTCGTTGACGGTCGTTGGGCGTAATCCCAGACCTCGGGTGCTGATGGCCGCGGAGAAGGCTGGCGTTCAGATCACTGGAACTGTTGAGGATATACGCCCGTACGTTGCCGAAGCGGCGGTGTACGTGGTGCCGCTGAGGGTCGGCGGAGGCACACGACTCAAGATCTTCGAGGCCCTCGCGATGGGCAAGGCGGTCGTGGCGACGACGGTGGGAGCAGAGGGTCTTCCCCTCATTCCGGGGAAGCACTACCTCCGGGCCGATGATCCTGTTGACTTTGCCCATGCCGTCGTCTCGCTCCTGATGGACCCGGATCGGAGGAGGGCGCTGGGCATCGCTGGACGGCAGCTCGTCGAAGAGCAGTACTCGTGGGCACTCGTGGCTCGCGAGTTCGAGGCGCGCTGCACGGAAGAGGTCCCTTAGCATGGCGCCAGACGACGCACTGCCGACTGTCGTGCTCATCTGTCACGAGCGCGACCGCATCGACGCGGAGGGTCTCGCCTCGTGGCTTGCGGCTTCGCTCAAGCTCGTGGGCATCGTCGCCCTGCGCGATGAGCCGGGGAGGCTGATGCGGGCCTCCCGCAGGGAGATTCGTCGGGTCGGGCTGGTGCGGTTCCTGGATGTCCTCGCATTTCGCGTCTATTATCGGATTTGGCTCGCGAGAGCCGACGCGGCATGGGTGGCCGCGGAAGTCGCCCGGCTCCGGGGCAGCTACCCAGCCCGACTCGACAATGTGCCGAGGCTCATCGCGGCCAATCCGAACACGCCGGAGGTGCAGAACTTCCTCGAGCGGCTCGCGCCGGATCTGGTGATCGCCCGGTGCAAGTACATCTTGAAACCCGAGGTGTTCACCATTCCGCGCGCGGGGACGTTTGTCCTCCATCCGGGGATCTGTCCGGAGTACCGCAACGCACATGGGTGCTTCTGGGCGCTGGCGCAGGGGGATCTCAACAGGGTCGGCATGACACTCCTGCGCGTGGATAAGGGGGTGGACACCGGGCCCATCTATCTGCAGGCGTCATACAAGTTCGACCCGGTTCTTGAGTCGCACATCGTGATCCAGTACCGGGTCGTGGTCGAGAACCTTGAGGCCATCAGGGACACGTTGGTCTCGGTGTGGAAAAAGGAGGCCCTGCCGATTTCGATGGAAGGCCGGCGCTCGGCGGTATGGGGTCAGCCGTGGCTGTCGGCGTATCTGCGATGGAAGCGGGCCGCACGTCAGGTGCCGCGATGACACGCGTCGTGTCGCTGCTCTTTCACGACGTCTACGAGACCCACCCCTCGGAAAGCGGATTTCAGGGCCTCGCCGCCGATCGCTACAAGCTGACCGTCGCCGAGTTCGATGCGCAGCTCGCGGGCCTGGCTCGACAGCGGACCGACCGGCCCATTCTCGTGACGGAATCGCTGCCGGAGAGGAGCCGTGTACCCTATGCGATCACGGTGGACGATGGCGGCGTCTCCTACTACACGCGGGTAGCAGAGCGCCTGGAAGCGCGCGGATGGCGTGGCCACTGCTTTGTCACCACGGGCATGATTGGCCAGCCAGGGTTCCTCGACGCACGCCAGATCCGCGATCTCCACCGACGAGGCCACATCATCGGAAGTCACTCGGTGTCCCACCCGACGCGATTCAGCGCCTGTCGCCGGGAGGAAATGGTGCGTGAGTGGGAGGAGAGCCGAAAGGTGCTCGCCGATATCGTGGGGGTAGCGGTGACGGCGGCGTCCGTTCCCGGCGGCTACTTCTCGCCGCTTGTTGCCTCCACCGCCGCGGAAGCCGGGCTTCAAATGCTGTTCAACTCCGAACCAGACACGCGCGTGCGGAGCATCGCCGGCTGCACCGTAATCGGCCGATTCATGGTCCGCGCGGGGTACCCGCCCGATTTCGCGTTCAAGCTCGGCGGGTTGGCGCCGGCAGTCCTGCGACGGGAGTGGATCGTCTGGAACGCCAAGAAAATCCTGAAGACCGTCCTGGGGGACGCCTACGTGCGTGTCACTGGGGGGGACTCGCGTCGAGCCGAGAGCCTCAAACCCTCGGCGGGCGACGGGGCTTGTCGTCCTTCGTAGTCGAAGATGATTCACGCGGTCATGTCAACACAATGGGAGGTGATTGAGACTCATGCGTATTAGCGTCTTCGGGCTCGGGTATGTGGGGTGTGTGACCGGTGCCTGCTTTGCCAAGCTGGGACATGAGGTGCTGGGCGTTGATATCAACAAGGATAAGGTCGCGATGGTCAATGCGGCAGCGTCGCCGATCGTCGAGCCCGGGCTGGGCGAGCTTCTGGTCGAGATGGTCGGAAAGGGACGTTTCAGGGCAACCACTTCAACCGAAGAAGCTGTGATTAGTTCTGATCTCGCGCTCCTCTGCGTCGGCACCCCAGGGCGCGCCAACGGGCAGTTGGGCCTGGACGCCCTCGAGCACGTGGGCAAGGAGATCGGCACCGCGCTGCATGGGCGCACCGACCCGTTCACCGTCGTGCTTCGAAGCACCGTCCTTCCCGGAACCACTGAGCGGGTACTGGTCCCCGCCCTTCGAGCCGGCGCCGGCGGGAAGTTCTCCTGCACCCTGGGCGTGGCCGTGAACCCGGAGTTCATGCGCGAGGGGTCGTCGCTCCGAGACTTTGCACATCCCCCGTTCACCCTCGTGGGATGTGACGATCCCGAGACCGTGACCCACCTCCGGTCGCTCTACGCGGGGGTGGATGCTCCGTTCATCCATGCGGCGGTGAGGACGGCGGAGATGGTCAAGTACGTGTCGAACGCCTTCCACGCCCTCAAGGTATGCTTTGCTAATGAGATCGGTGACACGTGCGAAGCGTTCGGGGTCGACGCCCACGAGGTCATTCGGATATTCTTGATGGACCGAAAACTCAACGTCTCGGAAGCGTATCTCCGCCCCGGGTTCGCATTCGGGGGCTCGTGCCTGCCAAAGGACCTGCGTGCGTTGCTCTATGCCGCGCGCACCGCTGACGTGTCCCTGCCGCTTCTCTCCGCGATCTTGCCCTCCAACGAGGCACAGATTCGCCGAGGAGTGGAGGCGGTGCTCCTGACACGAAAACGGCGGGTGGGAGTCGTTGGCCTGTCCTTCAAACCTGGGACAGATGATCTCCGGGAGAGTCCCATGGTAGCGTTGGTTGAGGTCCTCATCGGCAAGGGGTTGGACGTAAGAATTCTCGACCCGAACGTTGCGGTGGCGCGATTAGTCGGGGCCAATCGCCGCTACATCGAGGAGGAGATCCCGCATATCGCGTCCCTGATGTGCGCGGACCTCACAACGCTTCTTGACCACGCCGACGTGTTGGTCATCGGCAACTCCGGTGAGGAGGCAGCTTTTGCCGTGGCTGCCGCTCGCCCCCACCACATCGTGATCGACCTCACACGGGGCGCAGGCCAGCCGCGGGGACAGTCACCTACGGAAAGCTAGGGCGGGTGTCTCGACGAGTCCTCGGAATCCACTGCGGTCCGACCCTAGCCGCCGCCGCGCTCTCTCTTCTCAGCGGGCTGGCCCACACGGCTTCGGCGTACGCGTCGATCGGGCCAGAACTCCCACGCGAGTACATCGACACGACCGCGGTCCCGTCCTCCGGCCGCACGATCGTCGTGCCCGCTGAGGGGAACTTGCAGGCCACGCTCGATACAGCCCATCCTGGGGATCTCGTCATGCTCGAAGCTGGGGCCACGTTCAAAGGTCCGTTCACTCTCCCCAACAAAGCCGGATCCGGCTGGGTCATTATTCGCTCGAGCGCAGTCGGGAGGAACTTCCCGCCTGGCACACGGGCTGACCCGGCCCATGCGCATCTGATGCCGAAACTGGAGGCAGCGGGTGGGTCGGTGATCCAAACCGCGCCAGGGGCGCATCACTATCGGTTCATCGGAATCGAGATTCGGCCGAAAGCGGGGGTGTTCCTCTACAACCTGGTGGTCCTGGGGAAAAACACGACCTCGATGGAAGACCTTCCCCATCACATTGTCTTCGACCGGTGCTACCTTCACGGAGACCCGAAAAAAGGCGCGCGACGCGGGATCGCCATGAACTCACGCCACACCGCAGTCATTGATTCGTACCTGTCGGATTTCAAGGAAGTGGGCGCGGACTCGCAGGCCATTGACGGATGGAATGGGCCCGGAACAATTACCTTGAAGGGGCGGGCGAGAACGTGATGTTTGGCGGCACTGACCCTTCGATTGCGAACCTTGTTCCATCGGATATCGAAATCCGACACAACCGCTTCTCCAAACCCCTGTCGTGGAAAATCGGGGATCCGACTTACGCCGGGACTCCTTGGGCGGTCAAGAATCTGTTCGAGCTGAAGAATGCGCGCCGGGTCCTGGTCGACGGTAACCTGTTCGAGTACAACTGGCCGCACGCACAAAGCGGGTTCGCCATCCTGTTAACGGTGCGCAACCAAGACGGGTCGGCGCCCTGGTCGGCGGTCGAGGATGTGACGTTTAGCAATAACGTCGTGCGTCATACAGCGTCAGGCATCAACATCCTCGGCAAAGACGACAATCGGCCCAGTCAGCAGACCAAGCGCATCCTGATCCGCAATAATCTGTTCGAGGACATCGGGGGCTCCTGGGGGGGAGGGCGGCTCTTTCAACTGCTCTGTGGTACGGCCGATATCGTCATCGAGCACAACACCGCGCTTCAAACCGAGAACGTCATCATGGCGGAAGGCGCTCCGCATACAGACTTCGTCTATCGTTACAATCTCACTCCGCACAACGCCTACGGCATCACCGGGACCGGAACCGGGGTTGGAATCCAGACACTCCAGAAATACTTCCCTAGTGCAAGCGTCACGCACAATGTGATTGCCGGTGGTCATGCGGCCGACTACCCACCGGGCAACTTCTTTCCTGCTTCACTCGACGAGGTGAGTTTCGTGGATCGCGCTGGTGGCCACTACCGTCTCCGGGAGTCCAGCCCGTATAGGCGGGCCGGGAAGGACGGAAAAGACATCGGCGTGGATTTTGCCGCCTTGTGTGCCGCGATGCCAGACACAGCATCGCTTCCGAGGGCTTGCGTCCCCTCTAGTCCATCCGACAAACGGCCGTCTCACAATGCACGCCCACCTGACAGCTAAAGCCGAAGAGCCCCGATGATTTGGGAAGCGCTCTTCTGGGGAGGCGTCGGCGTCGTTTTCGTTTCGTACGCCGGGTACGCGTTCTGGGTGGCGTTTCTTGCGCGCGTGCGACCGATTGGAACGACTGCCAGGTATGCGCCTGATTCCCTCCTGCCTCGCGTGACATGTGTGATGGCCGCGGCGAACGAAGCCGCGCTCATTGAACGAAAGCTCAGCGCACTGGCCCGGCAGGACTATCCTTCGGAGAAGATCGCAATCATCATCGTGAGTGATGCCTCGACCGACGACACCGACCGCGTCGTTCGGGAATGGGCCGCGCGCGATCGGCGGATTCGTCTCCTGCGCATGCCGAGACGGAGCGGAAAGCCCACTGCCTTGAATCTCGCCCGTCGTCACATCGAGACGGAGATTGCCGTCCTCATGGATGTCCGACAGGAGATGACATCCGAGGCGGTCCGAGAGCTTGTCGCTCACCTTGCCGACCCCCATGTCGGCGTTGCCTCGGGCGACCTCAGAGTCAAGGGCGACATGTACTGGACTTACGAGAGCTACGTGCGGAAATGCGAATCCCGCTCGGGCTCGATGGTCCAGGTCACAGGATCGCTCTACGCGATCCGGACCGAGGATCTACCCGAGATCCCGCCAGACATGATCTTGGACGACGTATACGTTCCGCTCACGGTCGCGCTCAGCGGCCGAAGGATCGTGATGGCGGAGAAAGCGGGAAGCCTCGATGTCGTGACGCGCTCTGTGAGCAACGAGTTCGCCCGGAAGGTGCGCACACTCGCAGGGCTCGTTCAGATTTGCCACACGGTCAAGGGATGCCTGAATCCGGCGCGGAATCCAATGTGGGGGCGCTTCGTCGTGCACAAGCTCTCCCGCCTGGCCTCTCCGTACGGCCTACTCCTGATGCTCGTGGGCTCGCTCATGGCCCAGGGATGGATGTACCGGATAGCCTTCGCAGGGCTCGTCGGCCTGGGCCTTGTGGCGCTCAGTGGGTATCTCGGCCTTCGCTCGCGTCTTTCGTCCACCATCCAGTCGTTTCTCGCGCTGAACCTTGCCGCTCTGTGGGCGGTTCCGTCATACTACCTTGGTCATGCGTCCGTGACATGGGCGCGGGTCGAGACCGATCGAACATGAGTCGACCGCCGCTGCGGATTCATATCCTCACCGAGGAGGACCCCTTCTATCTTCCAGTGTTCTTCGGGGAGTTCTTTAAGCATTTGGACGGAAATCGGTTCAACGTCACGGGTGTGGATATTACGCCACCACTCAATCAGAAGACCCGGCTGGCCCTCGCGCGGAAGCTCTACAATTTTTACGGGCCGGTGGACTTCGCTCGCCTCGCTATCCGCTATGCCGCGATCAAGGCGATTGATGTTCTCTTGCCGGCTTCGCTGTGGAGCGGCACCGTCCCTCGGATCGTTGCGCGTCACGGCATTTCCAGCTTGGTCGTCCCTAACGTCAACGCGCCGCAGTACATCGAACGGTTGCGTCGACTCAATCTGGATCTCTTAGTCTCGGTGGCGGCCTCCCAGATCTTAAAGCAGCATCTCCTGTCGGTTCCACGGCTGGACGCCATCAACATCCACACGGGAACCTTGCCGAAGTACCGCGGCATGCTGCCAGTTTTCTGGCAGATGTACGACCGCCAGGCTTCGATCGGAATCACGATTCACACGATGACCACTGACATCGACTTGGGTCAGGTTCTTCTGCATCGCGAGGTGCCGCTCGAAGGCAATGGGAACCTGGACACGGTGATCCGGAAAATGAAGCGGCACGGGGCACAGGCCATGCTCGAATTGCTCGAGCGCTATTACGCTGGCACGGCAGAGCGTATTGCAATGGACCGGTTGGAACAAAGGTACCGCTCCTTCCCCGGAAGGGATGAAGCCGTTGCGTTCCGTAAGATGGGATACAGCCTGCTGTGACCCGGTGTCTCATGACCTTCGACGTCGAGGACTGGTTCCAAGTAGAGAACTTGCGGCCAATCTTCCCGCCTCCTTCCTGGGAGACAATCCCTCGGCGCGTGACCGAGTCGACCCGCGTCATCCTTCGGCTCCTCGCGGAATATGAGATCCGCTCTACTTTTTTTGTTCTTGGCTGGGTGGCGGAGCGCGAGCCCAAGCTCGTCCGAGACATTGCCGAAGCCGGGCACGAGGTCGCCTGCCATGGCTATGGCCACATCCTCCCGATGCAACTCACACCAGTCCAGTTCCGGGATGACATCCTCAGGGCTCGCCACGTGCTTCAGGAAGTGTCCGGACAGGAAATTATCGGCTACCGAGCACCGTCATTCAGTATCGATCGCGAGCGCCTGGCGATCCTCACGACTCAAGCTATCACCCCTTCGGTATCCATGACCGCTACGGCCATCTGGGTGACTTGGGAGGGCCTGTCATGCCTGGAGTCTATCGCCTCAGTGACCAGATGGTCGAGCTTGGGCTTCCCGTCGAGCGTGTGGGCCTCTTCCCCCTCCCGGTTTCTGGCGGTGGCTACTTTCGACTGTACCCGGCTGCGCTATTCCGGAATCTCGTCCGGCGCGCTATTGTTCGGTGTGGGCATTACACGATGTATCTCCACTCGTGGGAGTTCGACCCCGCGCAGCCGCGTGTGAAGGGA
>VBOO01000090.1:3900-10959 GCA_005877505.1 Nitrospirota bacterium | reverse complement strand
CAACCGATGGATTCTATACCGTCAGCGTGACGGCTACGAACAGCGCACAAACGAGCTATGCGGTCTCGGCCTCCATGACGGTGAGTGTGAGCTCCGGGTTGTCGTGCGTGCAAGCGAATCCGACCGTCGCGCTCTCGCCCTCCGGGACGCAGTCGGTGTCGCCCGGCACCACCGTGCCTTACACCGTCACGGTCACGAACAAGGACAATAGCGGCTGTGCCGCTTCGATCTTCAGCTTGAAGGCCACCGTCCCGGCCGGCTGGACGGGCGCCTTTGGTGTCTCATCCCTCACCCTCAGCCCGGGGGCGGCTTCCTCCACGACGCTCACTGTCACCTCTCCGGCCAGCGCGGCCAGCGGGTCCTACACTATCGGCGCGACGGCCACGAACAGCGCGAACGCGAGCTTCGTGGGCTCTGCCTCCGTGACGGAATCGCTCGTCGCCTCGCTCACGTTACAGGTGGGGTCCGATCAGGCGAGCTATAGTCCCCCCGCAGGGGCAAACCTCACCGCGACGGTCACCGTTGGATCCACCCCGGCAGCAGGCGCCACTGTAACGTTCATCGTCACGAAACCGGACCAATCGGTCATCACGGTGACGACGGCCATGGGGGCAAATGGCCTCGCCGTGTTCAATTTCCGGCTAAAGCCCAAGGACCCCAGCGGGCTCTGGCAGGTCCAAGCGGTCGCTACCGTGAATGGGGTATCGGGAAGCAGCACCACAAGCTTTATGGTGCAATAGGGTGGCTCTGGAGCCCCGTTAACAGCTCCAATCCCTACCTTTGTAGGGGGTTACCCTGCATTTGTTCTCTTGCGGCCGCCTTAGCCTTCCTGTAAATAATCGGCATGGGTCCACAACCTATCCCCCAAGCCGTCAGCCTCAGATTCTACGTTCGGCTACTGAGCCTGCTGCTGGGGCTTTCCTTCTCTTTGACTCCGAGCGCCAGCCCCGCCCAACTCGCCTCATCGGATGCCGTTGCAGCGGAGGAGCGCGGCCCATCGAATGCGCATGCGGCGGAGCGTCTGACGAAGCGCCTCCACGCCCTGATAACTCAGTACCGAGCGGCAGATCCCGTGGCACAGGCCCGGCTGCTGCCTGAGCTCCTTAAGGAGGCGGCCACCCGCCACCAGCATGTACGTGCGCTGATCGAGACGGATCCTGGGGCCGTCTTGCGCATCGCCTTGCCGGGTCGTCTCAGAGCAGGCCTCCCACCCGAGGTCCAGGTGTTGGTCGAAGAAGAGACAGAGGAAGAAGGGACGTTCGAAGTCCTGCACGAGGATCGGGATGTCGGGAGCCGCTATCGGTATTTTCTGAAAACCGCCGCCGGGCGACTCACGCTCCACTTTGCGGCCGACCCACCGGCACTCCAGACGGGCACGCGGGTACGGGCCCACGGCGTCCGACTCAGCGGAGCCATGGCACTGAAATCGGGCGGTACCAGCGTGACCACGGTTACGATCGTCCGGCCGAGCACGTTCGGAGAGCAGAAGGCCCTAGTGATCCTGGTCAACTTCCAAGATAGCCCAATCGAACCGTATACGTCCGCGTATGCCGCTGGCGTCGTGTTCACGGACAGCAATTCGGCGAGCAATTTTTATCGCGAGAACTCCTATCAGCAGACCTGGCTGGCCGGCGATGTCGTCGGCTGGTTCACGATCGCTCAGGACAGTACGATCTGCGACTTTTTCACAACGGCAAGCCTTGCCGATCAAGCCGCCACCGCGGCAGGGGCTAATCTGGCTGCGTACTCACGTCATGTCTATGTCTTCCCGCAGAACGCCTGTGGCTGGTGGGGGCAGGGGACGGTCGGGGGCAACCCCGCCCAGGCCTGGATCAACGGCAGTCTCCAGTTACGGGTAGTCGGGCACGAGCTGGGCCATAATTTCGGGCTGTACCACTCGCATGCTCTGGATTGCGGCAACACCACGCTCGGACAAAGGTGCACCTCTATCGAATACGGCGACATGCTGGACATCATGGGAAACTCGTCCGATCACATCAACGCCTTCCAGAAGGAACGTCTCGGGTGGCTGAACTACGCCGCATCGCCTCCTGTTACCATCGTTGACAGGAGTGGGACCTATTGGCTCGATGTGTACGAATCCGCAAGCGCCAGCCAGAAGGCGCTGAAGATACTGAAGTCTACAGATCGCAAGACTGGCGCGAAGACCTGGTATTACCTGGAGACTCGAAGGGGGACTGGCTTCGACAGCGACCTCGCCGCGGCCAGCAATGTCCTGAGTGGCTTCGTGGTCCACCTGGGAACGGACCTGGACGCCAATAGCAGCAACATCCTGGACATGACGCCAGACAACACTTCGTCCTGGTACGATCCCGCCCTCGTCGTTGGGAAGACCTTCACGGATTCCGTCGTGGGGGTGACCCTCTTCGCTATCTCGGCAGATGCCAGTGGCGGGACGGTGAACGTGAGCTTCGGGTCGGTCTCGTGCGTGAATGCGAATCCGACGGTGACGGTCTGGCCATCGGCGACCCAGTGGGTGCAGCCCGGGGCCACGGTGACCTACACCGTCACCGTCACCAACACGGACAGTAGCGGCTGTTCAACCTCCAGCTTCACTCTCCAGGCCAGCGCGCCGGCCGGCTGGCTGGCGGGCTTCGGCTCTTCGTCGGTGACCCTTAACCCGGGCGCGAGCGGCTCCACGTCGTTCACCGTCACCGCTCCGGCCACCGCGGCCGACGGGTTCTACACCATCGGCGTGAACGCCACGAACAGCGCGAACCCGAGCTTCGTGGGATTGGCCTCCGTGACGGAATCCCTCGTCACCTCGCCGTGCGTGTCGGCGAACCCCATCGTGGCGCTTTCGCCCTCCGCGACCCAGTTCGTGCAGTCCGGGGCCACGGTGACCTACACCGTCACCGTCACCAACACGGACAGTAGCGGCTGTTCGACATCCAGCTTCACTCTCCAGGCCAGCGCGCCGGCCGGCTGGCTGGCGGGCTTCGGCTCCTCGTCGGTGACCCTTAACCCGGGCGCGAGCGGCTCCACGCCGTTCACCGTCACCTCTCCGGCCTCCGGGGCCGGCGGGTCCTACACGATCGGCGTGACCGCCACGAACAGCGCGAACCCGAGCTTCGTGGGCTCGGCCTCCGTGACGGAATCCCTCGTCACCTCGCCCAGCGTCACTGTGACGACTGATCAGGCGAGCTACACCGGGTTCCAGTGGGTCACCGTCTCGGCGACCGTCATGGCCGGCCAGTCACCAACCCCCAACGCCAGCGTGACCTTCACGATCACGAAACCGAATCAAGCGGTCTTCACGGGGACGACGACCACGGGGGCAAATGGTCTCGCCGTGTTCCGTTTCCGGCTGAAGCCCAAGGATATCACCGGGCAATGGCTAGTCCAGGCGACCGCTACCGTGAATGGGTTATCGGGAAGCGGCACCACAAGCTTTATGGTGCAATAACGAAGATAGGAGAGGCGATTAGTTAATTGGCAGTCTTTTTCCCTTTTACGGGAATCTGGGGGGTGATGTCAGAAGAATATTTGAAGTGGGACTGTCAGAGCTTCGTGGATAAACCGCTCCGCGTGGATCGATTCCCGCTGATGCGCCCGGTTCAATACGAACGAACTGACATGCTGAGCGAGACAGTCAGCCGTGAAGGCCACAACGGGACGGGTCTTTCCATCAACGTGAGCAGTACGGGCCTGTGTCTGCTGATGGATTGGGAGCCGCAAGGGCAAGAAGTGTTGCGGGTGCATGTCCCCATGCCGATCGCCAAGAGTCAGACGCCGACGCTGGCCGAGGTGTGCTGGACCCGGCCTGTCCCATTGAGCAGTAACGAGTTGTATTTCGTCGGCTTGAAGTTCGTGCTCTGAGTCGACCACCTCCAGATCCGTCTCCCGATCGACCAGCCTGGCGCCGCCGCCAGTTTAGCTGAATAAGCACCTGTCCTGCCGTCCTGGCTGGATTTCCCATATAAACAGCCCTCTTACCAGCACTAATACCTACTTTCGTAGGTATACCCTACGGTTTTTTCTTGTGGCTTACCTCGTTTTCCTGTAGTGTTCCGGCCGTCAATCCCACAGCTATCGGTACGGGACGTCGTGGAAGAAGGCGGCCATGACCGGTGAAGACCAGGTGAAAGATGTGAAAATGCTTAGGTTGTTCTTCGTCATGGCCGGTGCGGCTGGGATCATAGTAAGTATCTTCATGGCTGCGCCCCTCTGGGGCGGGCAGCCGGGAACTTGGACGCCGACGGGCAATCTCAACCAGGCGCGAGCCGGCCATACCGCCACCTTGTTACCGAACGGCACGGTGCTCATCGTCGGCGGGAACGATGCGAGCGGCCGTGCCATGGCCACAGCCGAGCTCTTTGCTCCGGCCACAGGCCTGTATGCTCAAGTGCCAGCGGCCCTGCCTGTGCCCGTGTCGGGCCATACCGCCACCCTCCTCAAGAACGGAACGGTCTTGATTGCGGGGGGAGTCGCCGAATCCGGAACGCCGATCGGCTACGCCCAAGTGTTTGATCCTGCGACCGGCAGGTTCAGCGGCCCGACAAACATGGCGAGCCCAAGGAGCGAGCACACGGCGACGCTCCTCAAGGATGGACGGGTACTGCTTGCAGGAGGCACTGCTGACGGGGCCACTCCTCTTGCAGACGTAGAGGTCTATGACCCAACCGCTGATTCCTTCTCGGGTGCTCCCCATAATCTCCAAACGGCTCGCCGCAGTCACACCGTAACCGTACTGGAGGACGGCAGAGTTCTGGTTGTGGGCGGCTCCGGCCTGACTGACGCCGTGACCGCGGCGGAATTGTACAACCCGGCAGACGGCACGGTTGTCCCAGCCGGTTCGCTCAGTACCGCACGGACCCACGCCAGCGCTGCGCTGTTAACCGATGGCACGGTCTTTGTGGCGGGCGGCCAAGATGTCCAAGGGCAAGACTTGAACACGGCCGAAATCTACGACCCGAAGACCAACGCATTTACGTCCCTGGCCGCGTTGATGAGCACACCCAGGAGCGGTCACAGCGGCGTCACGTTGCAGGACAACGGAAAAGTCTTGCTGGCGGGCGGCACGAACGCGGGGCAACTGGTCCCCACGGCTGAACTCTATGATCCGGTCACAGGGGCATTCCGTCCGGTGAATGGGCCGACCACAGGGCGAACGAAGTTTTCCACCAACTTTTTCGCCCCCCCGTACACCGGCGGGATGCTCGCGCCCGGCGGGCTGGTTGCCGGTCACATGCCAGTGGCGTCTTCGGAGCTCTTTTTCTATCCGACCTTACGAACCGACAAGCAGGATTATCCGCCAGGCTACGTTGTGAAGATGATGGGTGAGGGGTGGCAGCCCCATGAGACCATCAGCATCCTCATTCACGAAAGTGGCAACAATCCGGACTATACGATGGAAGTGAGTGCGGATGCGTCGGGCGCCTTTGCCTTTGAAGCCTTCCAGACCGAATCGAAGGACATCGGCATGAGCTTCCTGGCGACCGCCAGTGGCCCACAGACAAACTGGACCGCGCAGGCGAAATTCACCGACGCGCCTCTTCCCAACAGTGTGCAGCTCACGCAGTGGGGGACAGTCCCCTCCGGGGATTGGCAGACCGGGAACCTCGGTACAAGTAACTCGGACTATAAGGAAGGGGAGGCAATCCCGTTTCGGTTGGATGTCGGCGGTGTGGCAGCGGGCACCTACACGTTCTCAGTTTGCCGCGACTTTTCGAACGGGACAAAGCGCGGCTATCTCTTCCTCGCTCCTTTCAACACGAGTCGCGCGGCGACGCCCGGCGGGACGATCACTTCAACCAACGGCCCCTTCAGCGGAGTCAACGTGACGATTAACAGCTTCACGGAAGCCGGGGGGCAAGGAATATGCAATACAGGACAGCGAGAGACCCAGGCCACGATCACCAGTACCGGTGCGGCGACCGCCTTTGTCCTGTGGGGCGGCCACCTCGCCTCGCCGATTGATATTTTTGAGAGTCAGCAGGTTGGGGCCGGCAACGGCGCCGCCTCCTTCCCCGGTGGAAGCTTGCACATGGGCTTAAATGCTCCGAACAGAGATCGCTCCATAAACCCCGGGGCCATCATCCAACTGGCGACCATCGCTGTGATGAAGGTGGTGGACTCCGGCTCGGCCACACCGGACCAGTGGCGTTTTTTCATTGACCCGAATCCAAACATGGAGCCGCTACCTAAGTTTCCGGCTACCGGTCAGGACACGGTTCAGTTCCTGAGTCTACCAAGTGGAAGTTATACGATCACGGAGACGACCAGCCTTACCGGCTTCGCCTTTGCCTCTGGCACAGGAACGAACTGCACATTCTCCGGCAGCACCGCAACGGCCACCGTGACCGCCGGGAGGCCTGCCACCAATGCAAGTTGCACCTTCCACAACGTTGGACTGCCCGACCTCACTATCGTGAAGTCCGGCAACGGGCCGATCACCGCGGGTGACACGGCCAGCTACAGCCTCACGGTCGGCAACATCGGTGCGGGGGCCGCCAGCTGACCTGCACCTTTACGGGGACGCTCAATCCGTTCGCGGCGGCCGGGTCGGTCACGATCACCCTTTCGCGGGCGAGCACGGCGGCCGACTGCGGCCCGCTGACGAACAGCGCCAGCGTCAGCGCGACGAACGAGCCTCCGGCCAATCAGGGCAACAACAGCTCCGGACCGATCTCGATCACGGTGAACTGCCCCGATGTGACGGTGGCGAAGTCGGGCAACGGGCCGATTAATGCCGGGAGTACGGCCACCTTCACGCTCACGGTGAGCAACATCGGTGCGGGGGCCGCCACGGGCGTGGTCGTCACCGACACGCTGCCCTCCGGCACCTGGACGGTGAGCGCGCCGGCTGACGCGGGGTGTCCGGCCACGGCCAGCGGGACGCTGACCTGCACCTTTACGGGGACGCTCAATCCGTTCGCGGCGGCCGGGTCGGTCACGATCACCCTTTCGCGGGCGAGCACGGCGGCCGACTGCGGCCCGCTGACGAACAGCGCCAGCGTCAGCGCGACGAACGAGCCTCCGGCCAATCAGGGCAACAACAGCTCCGGACCGATCTCGATCACGGTGAACTGCCCCGAT
>VBOO01000090.1:0-3839 GCA_005877505.1 Nitrospirota bacterium | reverse complement strand
CACCGACACGCTGCCCTCCGGCACCTGGACAGTGAGCGCGCCGGCCGACGCGGGCTGTCCGGCCACGGCCAGCGGGACGCTGACCTGTACCTTGACGGGGACGCTCAATCCGTTCGCAGCGGCCGGGTCGGTTACCATTACCCTCTCGCGGGCGAGCACGGCGGCCGACTGCGGCCCGCTGACGAACAGCGCCAGCGTCAGCGCGACGAACGAGCCTCCGGCCAATCAGGGCAACAACAGCTCCGGACCGATCACCATCATCGTCAAATGCCAGACGAGTTTCTCGACCACGCCGAACCCGACGAGCGGCACGAAAGGGGTGACGCTTAACGACTCGGCCGCGCTGACGGGCGGCGCCAACCCAACCGGTACCATCACCTTCCAGCTCTGGGATCCTGACCAGGGCCTCTGCCAAGGCAGCCCGCGGTTCACGAACATTGTGAGCGTCAGCGGGAACGGCACATATTCGACCACGCAGGGCTTCGTTGCCGACAAGCCAGGCATCTGGCACTGGCTGGCATTTTACCATTTTACAGCGGGGACTCGAACAACTCGCCAGTCTCCAGTGTATGCACTGACGAGCCGGTCACGATCACTGCTCCTGCTGGTTCTGCCATTACCAGAACACTGGGATTCTGGTCGACGCACCTCGCCTTCGCCACGAGTACGTTGGGGTCGTCCCAGTTAAACCTTTCTTGTCGTACGGTGAGCACCGTGCCCGAGATGATGGGCGGATTCTGGTCCAGCATCCCGTTTAAGTCCGATGGGAAGACCCGGAGGATCGGCCTTGACCAGGCACGGATGCAACTTGCCCAGCAACTGCTCGCCGCCATCCTGAACGTGGGAGCTTTTGGCACCAGTGATGGCGGGCTGATCGCCACAGCGAAAAGTAACTACTGCGGGACCAATCGGGATGCGATCCTGGCCTCCGCCAGCGCGTTGAATGCCTTCAACCAATCAGGGGACTCGCTCACACCGTCACCCGCACCGCCTGGATTCCCGGGCAAGGCGGATCCCCGAGGAGCTCAAAGTATTGCGATCAAAGCCTTGTGGGATACCTTGCCGTGATCGAAACCAGCCCGGCACGGGACAGATCCGGTCCCGCTTCTCTCGCCTCATTTCCCATATGCACCAACCGCTTATCGGCGCCAGTCCCTCCGTTCGTAGGGCTACCCCCTACATTTGTTTTCTTGTGACGACCCGCACTTTCCTGTAGTGAGTTGGCTGACAGTTCCCCATCCAGGTGAGGATCTCAGAGCATGCCATCAGATTTGGAATGGAGCAGCGCAGGCTTCGAGAATGAACCGCTCCGCGTGGATCGATTCCCGCTGATGCGCCCGGTTCAATACGAACGAACTGACCTGCTGAGCGAGACAGCCAGCCGGGAAGGCCACAACGGGACGGGTCTTTCCATCAACGTGAGCAGCAAGGGCCTGTGTCTCCTGATGGATTGGGAGCCGCAACGGCAAGAAGTGTTGCGGGTGCATGTCCCCATGCCGATTGCCCTGAGTCAGACGCCGACGCTGGCCGAGGTGTGCTGGACCCGGCCTGTCCCAATGGGACAGGGGGGTCTGTACTTCGTCGGCATGAAGTTCGTGCTCTGAGTCGATCACCTTCCAAATCCGTCTCCCAATAGACCAGCCTCGTGCCGAAGCCCGATAAGGTTTGGCCGCGGCCTTTCGCTTTGCCATGACACTGCCCTTCGCACCGCTCTCGAAGAAGTCGTCGGGAATGCCGGCTCGGTGTAGAGTCTTGCCCGCCAAGGTGTACACTATACCACCATGACGGTAGACGCTCTTGTGCCCCGAATCGTGGCGTTCGGGTTCGTCCTGCTCGGTGTCGTCTCCTGGGCTCCCGACCAGGGGCTGGCGGAGTCACCCGGAGCTGGGCTGGGACGGCAGGGGTGGGAGGCCATCCAGAGCGGAAAGATCCAAGACGCGGCCCGTGCGTTCGACGAGGCGATTGCGGCGAATCCGCAGGAGGCAACATTTTACCTGGGCGCCGGTCTCGCTGCTCATCTCCAGGGACAGGAAAAAGAAGCGCAGGCGACCCTCCAGCAAGCTCTAAGGCTCAACCCCAAGCTCACTGCGGCTTCGCTTCTGCTGGGCGAGCTGGCCTATCGCGCCGGTGATCTTGAAGCGGCGATTAAGACGTATGATGACGCGCTCGCCGTCGAGCCGAATCAGGCGCAGATCAAGTCTCGCCTGGAGAGTTGGCGCAAGGAAGCGGCGCTGCACAGTGGATTTCTGCAAAACCTGAGCCCGCACTTCACCGTGCTATTTGAAGGGCCGGCGGAGCAACGCCTTGCAGCGGCTGCAGTGGATGCCCTGGAGGCGGCATACTGGCGCATCGGCACCGCTCTTCTGGCTTACCCGCCGACCGTTATTACCGTCGTCCTCTATACCGATGAGCAGTTCCGTGATATTACGCGAAGCCCGACGTGGGCGGGTGGTGTCTTTGACGGCAAAATTCGAGTCCCGATGCGGGGGGCGCTCAATGACCCCCGGCAATTGGAAAAGGTCCTGGCGCACGAGTTCACCCATGCGCTGGTCAAGAGTCTGGCGCCGCGTGGAGTGCCGACCTGGGTCGATGAGGGACTGGCGGTGGTGTTTGAGATGGGCGATCTCAAGTGGGCCGAGCGGCTGGCCCGGCAGGGGCCGTCGCTGATCCCGCTCCCGCGACTTCACGACGGCTTTCTGAGCTTGCCCGCGGAGCAAGTCCCCCTGGCCTACGCCGAAAGCGCGCTGGCGGTGCGAATGCTGATCGAGCGGGGAGGAATTCCGGCGCTGACCGCATTGCTGCGGGACCTGGCTGAAGGCCAGGAGTTTGCGCAAGCCTTCGAGCGGCGCGTTTTCCTTTCCTATCCGGAATTTTCAAGCCTCTGGGCACGGCGTGTACGAGAGTAGGGAGTGTATACCAGAAGATGCCCTTGCAGTGTTTTTCTGTGGATTCTAGGCGCCGCGAGCGCTAATATGGCCTGCTAAGTAGGGGGGATAGGCGCGAAAGGGCACGCTGTGATGGACTGGAAGATTCTCAGCACGCTGGTGGTCTTCGGCCTGCTGGCCGGGTGCTTCTCGTTTTATGTCCCGGACACGACGCTTGCCGACCGGTTGATGGAAGATGGCTACTGGGAGGAGGCGATGGCGGCCTACCAGGACGCCCTCAAAGAGGATGCGTTCAATCCCACCATTCAGGCCAAGTTCAACGCCGCCAAAGGGCGGGTCGCGGCGAAGTACCAGGAACAGGGCCGGGCCGCCCTCAAAGAGCGGAATCTCATGAAGGCGATCGAGGCGTTCAAACGGGCCTTGAGCCTGGAACCAACGAGTCCGGAACACCAGTCCGCGCTGGCTCAAGCGCTGCGATACAAGGAAGCCCAGGACCGGTTGATAGTCGGGCAGAAGATGCTGAAGGGGGGGCGGCTCGAGGATGCGGCCGAGGCCTTCGAGCGCGCGCTGGAACTGGACCCGGACCTCAAGGCCGCGCAGAACGGCCTCGTCCAGCTTGCCGAGAAGCAAAAGAGCCTTGCGTTGCCGCTCACCGGCTCCAAGCAATCCATCACGCTCAAGTTCCAGAACGCCCGGACCAAGGAGGTGTTCGAAGTCCTGGCGCGTTCAGGTGGCATCAACATCCTGTTCGACAAGGACATGAAGGACGATCCCATCACGATCTTCGTCAAGGACGCCACCTTCGAAGACGCGCTGCACCTCATCTTGACCACCCAGGGCCTCTTCATGCGGCGGCTTTCGACCGACACGCTCCTGATCATTCCGAGGACGAAGCAGAAGCTGGATCAGTACCAGGACCTCATGATCCGAACCTTTTACCTCTCGAACGTGAAG
>VBOO01000089.1 GCA_005877505.1 Nitrospirota bacterium | reverse complement strand
CATCGGTAGCGCCTACCCGTTCACCTCGCCCTATCCGTTTTGGCCCATCTTCGGCGCGAACCGGTTCGTGTACTCCAGCGGCGACTGGATCGTGGAGCTCACGTTCGGCGGCGGCCGCGTGATCTCGATCAATCAGACCCGCCTCCGGCCGTAATCCGATCTGAAAACAGAACGGCCTCCGAGGGTTTCCCCTCGGAGGCCGTGCACTCATCGTCGCTGTGGGTGTGGGAGGGGCGCTTTTAGCAGGGTCCCCTCCCACTCGATGTTAGCGGGCGTAAGGGTCTGCTTTCGCCCCGTGAGAAGACCGGGCGTGGACCGTTCGCCCGGGTCTGAACCCGGAGGGCCGTCCCGGCCTGGGTTCCCTCTGTCGGTCGCCTCGCTGGCTGTGTGCATGCGGCACACGCCGTGCCGGCGGCGCACTACCAGGAGCGAGAGGAACCGGCTGACCCAGCAGCTTCTCGATGGCCCGCAGTTGCACGTGATCATCCGCCGTCACGAAGCTCGTGGCCCGGCCGCTCGCCTTCACGCGGGCGGTCCGGCCGATCCGGTGGATGTAATCTTCCGGGGTGTTCGGCAGATCGTAGTTGACGACGTGCCCGATGTTGGCCACGTCGATACCGCGGGCCGCGATGTCCGTGGCCACAAGGACCCGGAAGGTGCCCCGCCGGAATCCTTCCAAGGCCGCCCGCCTCTGCGACAGGCTCCGGTTACCGTGGATGACTGCCACTCTGTGGCCGGAGTTGCTGAGCGCCCGTCCCAGACGATCGGCGCCATGCTTCGTGCGGGTAAAAACGAGGACCGAATCGCGGTCCTGTTCCAGCATGGTGAGCAAGAGCTTGGTCTTGTCCTCCCGCGTCGTGTGGTGCAGGGCCTGCGCGGCCCGCTCGGCGGGCGCCGCCGACCGGCCGATCGTCACCCGCACCGGGTCCTTGACGCTGGCCCGCGCGAGATCGGCCAGGTCGGTCGGCATCGTCGCCGAGAAGAGCAGCGTCTGCCGCTCCTCCGGAAGTGCTTCCAGGATCTGATTGATCTGGGGCGCGAACCCCATGTCCAGCATGCGGTCCGCTTCGTCCAGCACCAGGATCTGCATCTTCATCAGATTGATGGTCCCGTTCCACATGTGGTCCAGAAGCCGCCCCGGCGTCGCCACGATGATGTCCGGGCGCTGGCGCAATCCCCGGATCTGGGCATTCATGTCGGCGCCGCCGACAATCGTCGTCGCATACACGCGCCGGCTGTGTCCCAGCTTGGTGATCGCTTCCTGGGTCTGAATGGCCAGCTCTCTGGTGGGAGACAGGACCAGCCCGCGGGGAAAGCCTTCCGACTTGCCGGCCAGGCGCTCGACCATCGGAATCACGAAAGCCGCGGTCTTGCCCGTGCCGGTCTGCGCGCAGCCGAGCACGTCGCGTCCCGCGAGCCCTGGCGGAATGGCTTGGGCCTGGATGGGGGTAGGCTCGTGAAACCCTGCCTTGGCGATGTCGCACAAGATCGCCTCGGACAAACCGAGATTACTGAAACTGCTGTGAACAATCGTCTGCACAGAACTATCCTTTCGTTGTGCCAGGAGTACTCATAACCCTGGCTAAGATCGCATTGTCACGGATTCAGAAAACTGAGGGGAGACAGGATCAGGTGGGAAACTGCTCCAAACAGGACCTGAGCGCGATGCGATCGCGGGTCCGGAGTATGGTTGACGCCACCGCCGCCGGACCGTCTCGGCGATAACTAGCACGAAAGTGTACTGGATCAAACCCTGATTGTCAAGTTATTTAAATTAAATTCCTAAGCGCGAGTTCCGCTCGCCACCTGCAGGCCACGCCGGCCACCTTGGAGGGATCAGCTCAGTTTGCGTTGGTCAGTCTCCGCGACGATGGCGCGTTGAAGTTTCTCGATGGAGGCCGCCTTCTCCTGCTCCATCTTGTGTTTCGACAACTCGCCGACCTTCTGGACAGACAACTGGCCGACACGCTGGCGATAGGCGTACAGCGCATGGAGGAGGCTGCAAATGGTTTCCTCGTCCTCTCCCAATGAGGCAGCCACCTTCTCCACGCGCGCACGAATAGCCGGGATCGGCTGAGAGGTCTCACTCCCGGTCAGCGTGGCCTCGTAGGCCGCAAGCTGAGCTTCTTTCTGCTTTGTATCCATGTCGAGCAGCGGCTGCAGTGCGGCAAGGTACGTGAACACATCGACGCCGGCCTCGGTCGCTTCACGGCTTAAGTCCAGGTCGGGCGGCCACAATCCCCATGGTCTTCCGCGCATGTAGATCTGCTTGACTTTATCAGGGCTGAGCTGCGCCTGTTGGGCCAGGAATCCGAAGAAGCCGGATACAGTCATCAACTCGCTTAATTCAGTCTCGTTCATGGTAGGGCCTCTGTTGCGATATTCTTGGGAGCCACCTCCGTGTAGAGGCGTACCAGGTGCTGCCTCGCATCACGCAACGTCTTGAAGTACGTCTCCGCTCTCGTGGCAAGGTCGATCAGGACCCACCCCTTGCGCTTCTTATAGCGCCCCACCTCGTAGACCGGATTAATGCAGAAGCGCTTGGCGAAGGTCACGAAGCCGAGAGAGTTCGCAACCAATGGGCTGGGCTCCTGAATCACGCTCTCATCTCCTTGCGCTTGAAACACGAGACTTCGCCAGCGCGGTGCCATAGGGAAGACGGGCCCGGCTAGACATCGGTTCCTGGTGACCTTTCCGATTGGCTGCGATGACGGGATCGATGACCTCACCACACAGCAGGCATTTCCACCCGGAGATGGATTCGCCGCTTGTTGCGCCTACCGCTTCCTCCAAGCGGGTAGGCACCATCAATCCATGACAACGTGGGCAGTTCATCAGCACACCGTTTCAGAGAGACTCTGGCGTCAGAGCGGCGGAGACCGGGGAATCGAACGCGTTAGGAGGGATAAGGAAACGCGAGGGATCGGATAGCCAGCGGGGCTCAACACGTCATGCGTCATACTACGCGGGAAAGATCAGCCTGTCAATCCTTATTTCTTGAGCCTGTGAGGCTGGCGTACGCCCTGTGGTACGGCTTGGCATGGAGAGAGGCCCAGATTACGGCACTGTCGTCTGCGCCCAGACCTCCACGATCGGAGCAGCCGTCGCGCTGTTCCCGGCATAAGGCAAGCCGTACATGTCCTCGATGGTCCGCAGCACATTGGAATGAGTGATTCTTCCGCCGTACCGGCCGGGACGAACCATGGGGCCGACGAAAATCGTCGGGATATGGTTCCCATGCTTCGAATCATCCTCGTCCCAGGTCACAATGAGCAGACTGTTATTTGCTTTCGCCCATTCCACGTACGCCTTCAGGTTCGCTTCCAGCCATCGATCAGCCCGTCGAATCGAACCATCATGCATGTTGTTCTTCAAGGTGGGCACGACGATACTGACCGTGGGCAATTTGCTGAAATCCGTCGGGAAGTCGGCAAACGGCAGGTTTGCGGCGGCCGGCACTTCATGCGCGGCGGCCCCCTGCCAGTTCACCCACGGATTATGCCGACGGTAATAGTTCCCTGAAGAGCATCCCGTGAATCCCATGGCCGGCAGGCCTTCCGAGTAACCTTTAAAGATGAGGCCGGCACCTATCAGCGCGCTCCCAAGGTTCGGTGCTGAAAACCTGTGCGGCTTGTCATTGTTGCAGGTATCACCGATAGTGTCCGGGGACCAGCCTGAGAACAGGAACAGATAGTTCGGCTGGCTCGGGTATGTCACGGCGAAGGACTGGGTGAATAACGCGCCTTGCTGGGCCAGTGAGTTGATGTAGGGATCGTCCGCATTCCCAATGATCTCAGCATAGGAGCGATTCTCTTCAATGACCACGACGAGGTGATCAGGCCGCGGTATTCGCGATTGGGCTTGTGCGGAAGATATCAGGAAAAGAACAGCGTCAGAGGTTCCCCCAACCCGATGACAGCGAAAGCAGTCCTGCCGCTTCGGGTGTCGCTCCTTGAGCGGACGCTCCCCGCCTTGGACGTGACAGGCCAGACAGTCCTTCTCGATCTTGAGGACACGGTGTTTGGAATCCGGCGGGACGGGCGGGTTGTTGTCTTTTGGTGAGGGCAGCAGCGTGACGAAGATGATGACGGCCAGCGCCAACCCGAGAGCGACAAGGTCGGATCTCTGCAGGCGGAACTTCATCTAGGCACCCTCTCGGCTTGGCCAGGCCATCCGGTCAGGCTTCGGCGAGCGGGAACGGCTGGGCGAACTTGCCAGGGAACAGGGAGGGACCTCTCGGGATGGCCTTCAGCGTGTCGGATAACGCGTGCAAATCATGGGCCGACAGATTGGCCATCGGGACACGCAAGGGATCGTTGACCTCCTGAATGCGAAACCACGGAGCCGTGCCCATGGCGTACGGAAGATAAAAACGTAAATTGGTCCGGCGGGAGAGTTTGCGAAGACGGCTTTCGCTAATACCCAGTTCCTCGACAGGCTGAAAAAGGTCCCAGATGGGGACGTACCATGCCCAGAGTCGTGTGAAGTTAAAGAGGTCCTCCGTTTCATCGCGATAGCCTACAGAGGCTTTCCCTGTATGCACCAAGCGGGCACAGAGGACGAAGGGTTTGCGTTTCCTGTGGAGCCGGTGAATCAAAAAATCAACGGACTCATCCGTCACCGCAGAGTCCGCTGTGCAGGCGACTGCCGTCTGATCCGTTTCGAAAAGATAGCAATTCCATGATGTCTTGAGCGAAGACGGCATCTCTCCGAAAAAGGGGAACGCGGTCGCACGGATGTTCCCGATCGTAATCGTCTCCCCATGCGAAAGACGAATCACCTTCCGCCTTCGACCCAGAACGCGCTGGATGAGAGCCGACAGATCGACCTCCCACATGTGGTCCCGGTGGTAGTCCGGCACGACAATGGGGAGATCCTCGGGCAGCATCATCAGAACTCCCAAGTTGCAATGATCAATGTCCTGGTGGGTCACAAAGACGGCATCCAACGGTGGGAGTTGTGCTGGTGACAGCTGGGACAGATGGGGACCGTATGGTTCAAAGAAAAACCGCTCTCCGAACGAGTGTGAAAAAGACGACTTCAAATCCTTTTCTGTCCACTTAATATGCGGTCGCAGAAATGGGTCAACACAAACCGATGAGCGAGCCGTCTGCAAAAGAATACCGGCGTGGCCCAACCAAGTGAGACGGTCCGTCTTGCCCTCCAATAACTGCTGCGGGACCATCGGCGCCGACGGGTCGCTCTCCTCGATGAATTGAAGGTCGCGGAGACCCTGAATTACCTGTGAAAGACCCACCCTGCACCCCCCAAGAATGCGTGCGAGGGTCTGCTCCGACACCCCCTGTGAAAGCTTCGAAATGACGTGGGACACGTCCGGCGAGTGGCGGCCTGCCGGAATGGCGGGAATCTTGGTGCGACGGTGAAGACCATCCAGGAGGCTGATCTGTAGGCGTTCCTGGTTAAAGGCGATTCTGTCGCGCGCGCCCGGAATTTCCGTCACCGCGGGTCCTCCACTTGCCTCGATCTTCACCAGTTCCGAATACGGCAGTTGAGAGAGGACGCGATCAAGGCGGGAACGGGCTTCTGTCCGGGAGTGCCGTTTGCGAAGGTCCTCAAAGAGGCCATTTAGATAGGCGACCATCCCTTCCAAATACGCCACGCGTTTCGGATCGACTTGGCTGTTTTGCGGCGTGAGCGGCGCGCGGCCGATCGAGAGTTCAGGCACTGTGAACAGGGAAAGCCGGAGGTGCCTATTTCTTTTCATAGGCCTCGTTCACCAGCTCGGCGATGTGGCGCACCTCCACCTCGCCTCGCATCCCGTTCTTGAGTTGAATCATGCAGGCCGGGCAGGAAGTCGCCACGACCTGCGCGCCGCTGTCCTTGATCGCCGCGCGCTTGCGATCGAAAATCTTCTGCGAGGTGTCGTAGTCCTTCACGATGAAGGTCCCCGCCCCGCCGGCGCACCGGTCCGCATCCCGCATCTCCACGTACGTCACGCCGGGGAGGCGCTTCAGCAGATCCCGCGGAGGCTTGGTCACCCCCGCCGCCCGCAGGTGGCACGACGAGTGGTAGGTGACCGTCTTCTTGGGGACAGATTTTGAATCTGTCCCCAACAACAAGTCTGTCCCCATTAGGACCTCCGAGATGTGCTTCACCTTTGCTGCCACCGCTTCGGCTTTGCGCCGTTCCTCGCCCTGGAACCACTTGGGAGAGTCCTTGAGCGCAAGCGTGCAGGACGCGCAGCCGGTCACGATTGTCTCGTAGCGATTCAACGACTCGACATTGAACCGGGCGTAGGCCTTCACGCGGTCCATGTGGCCATAGGTCTCGATCGGCGTCCCCGAGCACTTTTGCCGCGGGAGGACCGGCTCAATCCCGTTCTTCCTCAGCACGGCGATCACCGCATCGCCCACGCCGTCCTGGAAATAGTTGGCCGCGCAGCCGTGAAAGTAGGCCACCGGCCCGTGGTGGCCTCGCTCCTCCGTCAGATCGGTGTACCGCTCGCGCAACAGCCGCGGGGCCAGCCTGGGCAAGACCATGTCCGCGGGCAGCTTCGCCGTCTTGGCAAGGAGCCGCAGCAGCGGGCTGAGCGCCCGTTGCATGATCTTGCGCGGCAGCGGCCGATCCCAGAGCGTCTGCGTGCGGCCCATCAGCTTGATAAACGGTTCGAAGAGCCACGGCCTCCCCTGCCACGCAAAGATGGCCCCGGCCAGCTTGTTGGGATGCTCGGCGCGCCGTTGCAAGATGAGGTCTGACACGTCCACGCCGGCCGGGCAGATCGTCCGGCAGGATTTGCAGTTGACGCAGGCCTCCACGACCCGCTTGGAGTTCAAGTACTCGTAGCCCGGCGCCGTCACGATCTCGAACCAGCCGCGCGAGCTCATATCCTCCGACTGGAACACATCGTAGACCGGGCAGACCGAGTTGCATTTTCCACACGTCGCGCAGGGCTTCGAGAGCCGCACATAGTCGATGTGCTCGGTGAAGGGCGTGGTGCTGATCTTGACGCCGGGGTTCAGGACGCGGCCGGGATCGAAGGCCGCCTTGACCTGCTTGAAGAGCGCGTAGAGTTCTTCGCCGAAGTATTTGGGCACGAACTCCGCCCGCACGCGTCCGTCCCCGTGCTCGCCGCAGATGGAGCCGCCGAACCGCGTGACGACCGTCTGGTGGATTTCATGATAGCCCTCGACCATCGCCTTGAAATCGTGTTGGTCGCTGACATCCAGCAGGGGGACGATGTGGGCGTTGCCGTTGCCGATGTGACCGAAGATGGCGACGTTCACGTCCTGGTGCTTGAAGAACGTGGAAAGGTAGGCCACCAGCTCCGTGATGCGGTCGGCCGGCACGACGACGTCGTCCACGTAGTTGATGGGCTTCTTCCTGGCGTCGTAGCGATAGAGCGTGGGGTAGAGGGCGTTACGGGCCTTCCAGAGCTGCTCCTGGTGCTCCTTCTCGACCGCAATCGTGGGATCTTGGCAAAGGCGGTACTTGCGGCAGATGGCCTTGACCCGATCGAGGATCGCATGAAGGGGGACAGATTTAAAATCTGTCCCCACAGCGGAAGGGTCGCCATCGAACTCCGCGAGCAGCGTCGCCGCCGCATCGGCCGGCACGCCGTGGGCCGCGCGTCCGATCAGGTTGAGCGTGTTGGCATCCATGATTTCCAGCGCCATCGGCGTCAGGGGCAGCAGGTCGAAGACCGCCTGGCCCACGTCCTCCAAGTGCCGGAAGTGGATGAGGGCGGTCGCCGTCGCCCTTGGCTTCTCCACGAGCCTGAGCGTCGCCTCGCTGATGACGCCCAGCGTCCCC
The DNA here is from genome assembly GCA_005877505.1 of Nitrospirota bacterium. GTDB lineage: Bacteria > Nitrospirota > Nitrospiria > Nitrospirales > NS-4 > NS-12. Next base: position 6,570 of record VBOO01000089.1, on the reverse strand, counting down.
TCGCTTCCCACAAAGAGCTTCGGCAGGTCCACGACGCCCTGGTCCAGGCCGTCCACCAATCCGAACAGGTTGTAGCCGGTGCTGTTCTTGGAGACCTTCGGTTTTCGGCTCCGGATGAGGGCAGCGTGCTGACGGACGAGGGCGAGGGTCTCGGCGAGCGGAGGATGGGCCGCCAGCAGCGCGCTGCTGGCTGGATCGCCGTCGGCCAGCACCTCGGCGGCGAGCCAGGCCCCGGTGGTGAGATGGAGACGGATCGCGTGGACGTTGTCCTTGACCGACCCGTAGCGGAGCGTGTGCGGGCCTGCGGAATTGTTCGCGAGCATCCCGCCCAGCTTGCACATGTCACGGCTGGAGGGATCGGGACCGAACATGAGCCCGTGGGGCTCGAGCTTCTTGTTGAACTCGGTCAGGTGCAGGCCCGGCTGGACCCGCGCCCGGCGCTCCGCGACGTTCAGCTCGAGGATGCGGGTCATCCGGCCGCAGTCGAGGATGATCCCCTCGCCGACCGCCGAGCCGGTGAGGTTCGTGCCCGCCGCCCGCGGGGTGATCGGCACGCCCGTGGACACGGCATAGGCGACCGTCGCGGCGATGTCGTCCTCCGTCTCGGCGGTCACGACAGCCTTGGGCACGACCTTATAAATACTGGCGTCGACCGAGTAGGCCGTGATGGTGGGGAAGTCGTCCCGGACCTTGTCGGGACCGAGCACGCGCCGCAGATCGTTGCCGATGGAGCGGGTCTTTTCAGGCAGAATAAGGGCCGGCGATGCGCTCATAATAAGATGATTGTAGGGGAGAGCGTTGGCCGAGACAAGCCAATGCTCAGTGGGCTTTCTTCTGCGTCTGCGCTTCCAAGGCCAACTCCACGATCCGCTCCTCGGAGAGGCCCAGGGCATAGTAGTGGCGGTAGTGGTGCTCGATCGCTTCGGGGTAGCCCTTTTCGGGCAACATCTGCTCACGCAGCGTCTTCACGCGGTCGAGGACCTGCTTCACGAGGTCCGGCCTGATCTCCACCCCGTGCTCCCGCAGGGTCCTGGTGTGCTTGGCCAGGACGGACTCCACCGCGGCAGCCCCGCTGTGCTTGCCGAACACGAACCGCTGCTCTCCCCCGACTGCCTCCTCCGCGATGAACTGGTAGATGGCCGGATGGATCGCGATCGCGGCCGTGTGGATCCCCGACTCGTGCTTGAACACCCCCTCGCCCACGATCGGCTCGTGCGGCTGGAGCGGGATGCCGGAGTACAGCTCGATCTTGCGGCGCAGCTCGGTCAGCCGGTCATAGCGGAAGCCGGGCAAGGTGACCCCGTAGAGCATCTTGAGGATCATGACGAATTCGTGCAGCGGGCAGTTGCCGGCCCGCTCGCCGATGCCGTTCGCCGTCACGCCCGCGTACAAGGCTCCGTGGCTGATGGCCCGCACCGTGTTGATCGCCCCCAGGCCGAAATCGTTGTGGAAGTGCGCCGTCATGGGCACGGGGCCGAGGACCTTGACCAGCCGTGGAATGTAATGGTCCACGCCTTCCGGGGTGAACACCCCGCAGGTGTCCGAGAAGCACATCCGCGTGCCGCCGGCCGCCACGCAGGCCTTGGCCCAGACCTCCCCGTAGGCCACATCCGACCGCGAGGCATCCTCGGCGGCGAACTCCACGCGCGAGAACCCGCGCTGCCGGGCGTAGCGGATGGCGCCGGTGATCAGGTCCAGGTTCTGCTCCCGGTAGTAGTCCACCGGCCGGGTCAGCCACGTGTCTTCCGGCTGGCCGGCCCGGCGCAGGAGCGTCTTGCCTAGCTTGTATTTGAGGTGCAGGTCGGACAGTGTCGAGAGCACCAAGACGCTCACGTCGTCCGGCTTGGCGCCGACAGCCGTGACGGTATCCACGACCGCGTCGATGTCTTCTTGGAGACTCCGGCACATGGCCAGCACCTCGATGTCCTGACGGATCTCGCCCTGTTTCTGCGCCTGCACGATCAGTTGTAAGGCCTTGCGGTCGGATTCGGAGACCGCCGGGAAGGCCGGGTCGATGACGTGGACGCCGATCTCAGAGAGCAGCGTGGCCAGCTCCAGCTTCTGCCCGGGCGAGAAGGCCACCCCGGGCATCTGCTCCCCGTCCCGCAGGGTGTCGTCGTAGATGCGGATCTTCGCGGGATCGGGGAACTTCAGGTGCTTGGTGAAGTGCGTGGGGGGGATGGCCAGATGATGGAGAGGTTCCTTGAGGTCCATGCGGGTCTCCCTTGAGTCGTTCCTTCGTCCAGCCAGCGGAATGCCTCGGGTATTGTAGCGAGTTTCTCCCCCGCAAGCTACTTCCTGCTGCACAAACGCATTATCCGAAAGACGTAAGACTTCTCGTGTGTCAACGCATTGGCGATTTTGATTCCTGAAAACAATGTGCCATTCCGGGCGGATTGCCAATCGTGAAAGGAGGTGACGACGGCTGGCACTCATGTGTTGAGCTGACCCCATTTCAGTGAACCCACGTGACTGAACAACCTTAACTGAACGTACTGAACCACCTTAACTGAACGCCCCCACGCAAAATCAGGTACTTAGGTGATTGCGCGTTGTCGCACCTCTGCTACAGTTGGCGGGACCGGGGGGGACGCAACTACGATCCATGAGGATCATCCACCTGCACGGGAGGTTTCGGATGAAGCGCTGCAGGTCGCTCCTGTCCCTGAAAGGAGGTGGTGACGATATATGATCTGATTGATTCTTAACACGAGTCTGTAACAGACCGGATTGGTCATAGCACACTATCACAAAACAAAGTCTGAGTTGGCAAAGCACTCAGAAGAGGAGAAAAACCATGGACGCATTGAAACTCAATATCGACGAACTGGAACAGCGCATTGCCCCGGGTGGTGTAACTGGTGGCAGTGCCAGCAGCGCCAGCGGCAGCGGCAGCAGCGGTAGCGGCAGCAGCGGCAGCGGCAGCAGCGGTAGCGGCAGCAGCGGCAGCGGCAGCAGCGGTAGCGGCAGCAGCGGCAGTGGCAGCGGTAAGAGCGGCAAGAGCAAGTGATCCATCAGTGTGATGGCCGTGTGAGGACACAGGATCGCCGCACTGTCCTGTGACACATCGGGTGATGCCTTGAGTAGCCCAGCGGCCTGACCGAGTTTCTCCTCTGCACGCTACTTCCTACTGGTCCTTCGCCCCTCCTTACTGGACCAATTGCACTAGGCCAGATGGTAAAGTGCGCTCGAGCCGAAAGCAGAACGAACAATTCCGGCTCCTGAAACAGTCCGGCCTGCCCAGATGTGCCCTGAAAAACGGAGCGTGGCATGCCTGTTAGGGAATTCCTACTTTCGTAGGGGTAGCCCCCCTTTTGTATGCTTGCATGCTCGTCCACATTCCTGTAGTAGCCAGTGTGTACGTTTAGGAGCCAGTCTGTACGTTTCGATTCGTATCGTGAAACTACGTGTACGACGTCAGAGCCGCCATTGGGGGCCTTGATTTGAGCGGGTCCGTGTGCCGATGCCGATTTCCCTGAGTCAGACGCCGACGCTGCTCAAGGTGTGCTGGACGCGACCTGTCCGCTTCAGTGAATCACCTTCACTGAACGCCCCCACTCAATATCAGGTACTTAGGTGCTTGCTCGTTGTCGCGACTCTGCTACAGTCGACGGGACCGGCGGGGACCCAACGACGATCCATGAGGATCGTCCACCTGCACGGGAGGTTCCGGATGAAGCCCTGCAGGTCACTCCGCTCCCTGAAAGGAGGTGGTGACGATATATGACCTGATTGATTCTTAACACGACTCTTTAACAGACCGGATTGGTCATAGCACCATGTCACAAAACAAAGTCGGAGCTAACAAAGCACTCAGAGAGGAGAAACGCCGTGGACGAACTGAAACTCAATATCGACGAACTGGAAGAGCGCATTGCCCCCGGTGGTGTAACTGGTGGCAGTGCCAGCAGCGCCAGTGCCAGCAGCGCGAGCGCCGCCAGCAGCGCCAGCGGCAGCAGCGGCAGCGGCAGCAGCGGCAGTGGCAAGAGCAGCAAGAGCGGTAAGAGCAGCAAGAGCGGTAAGAGCGGTAAGAGCCATCACAGCAAACACCACAGCAAGTGATCCATCAGTGTGATGGCAGTGTGAGGACACAGGATCGCCTCATCGTCCTGTGACACATTGGGTGATGTCTTGAGTAGTTGCGAGGCGTCATCTAAGGGAAGGTCGCTGGAGGGGCCCCCAGCGGCCTGACCGAGTTTCTCCCCTTTTTCAATGGTCATTGGGCCATTGCGTGTGGCCGATGATTCAAGCGCATCCTGAAGAAGAGACAAAGACTTCGGACGAGACAACGACGAAGCTTCGGACGGATCTGGTCGTCAGCCAGCAGAAGACGGCCGAGTCCGACGAAGCGACCTTCGTGGTGAAGGACCCCGAGACGGGGAAGTTCTATCGGTTCAAAGAGGTCGAGCACTTCATCGTTCAACAGCTCGACGGCTCGACCCCGCCCGACCGCATCCGCCAGCGAGTGGAAGAGCGCTTCGGCGCGCCTCTGCCCCAGGAAACCCTCGACCAATTCCTCAAGACGCTCCGTCGGCTGGGCTTGGTGGAGACGAAGGATGCGCAAGGACACATGTCCCGGCAGCGGGGGCGCATTCGCGGGAGCCCCCTCTACCTGAGGTTCAAGGTCTTCGACCCAGATCGCCTGTTCAACCGCCTGATCGACAAGATTCGGTTCTGTTTCACGCCGGAGTTCGTCGTAGCCTCCGCCGCCCTGATCCTCCTAGCCTTCGCCGTCACCCTCTCCAACCTGGATGAAATCGGTCAAGATTTCCCAAGCCTCTTCCGCCTGGAAGCCTTCCTCTTCGCCTGGCTGACGATCTTTGCCGTCGGCACGCTGCACGAATTCGCCCACGGCCTGACCTGCAAGCATTTCGGCGGCGAGGTCCACGAGCTCGGCTTCCTCCTCCTCTATTTCCAGCCGGCCTTCTACTGCAATGTCAGTGAAGCCTGGCTCTTTCCGAAGAAAGCCCACCGGCTCTGGGTGACCTTCGCCGGCCCCTATTTTGAGCTCGTCGTCTGGGCTCTGGCAACGCTCGCCTGGCGCGTGACGGATCCCGAGACCTGGCTGAATTGGGCGGCCTTGATCGTGATGGCCACCTCAGGGTTCAAGACTCTCTTTGACCTCAGTCCCTTGTCGAAGCTGGACGGCTATTACCTCCTGAGTGACTATCTTGAGGTCCCGAATTTACGCGAGCGGGCGTTTCAATACATCCGCGAGGGCCTCAAGCGGGCGTGTGGGTCGCCATCCGAAATCGCACCGGCCGTGACCCCTCGTGAACGGCGGATCTTCCTTTCGTACGGGCTCGTGGCCGGGGCGTTCTCCCTGTCATCCCTGGGCATCATCCTCCTGGTCCTCTTTGGCCTCCTGACCGACAATTATCAGGGCGTCGGCTTCGTCCTGTTCGTCGTGGCCGCCTTGTACCTCACGCGTAGTAAATTCAAAAAATCGATCCGGGCGGTCCGCCAGGCGTTCGAGAAGAAGACGGGCCCGGCGACGGCCGCACCCGCCGGGGACAAGCAGGCCCCAAAAAGTAAGGCCGCCCTCTCTAAGCGGACCAAGGTTCTGGCCTTTTCCGCCACGGTCCTTGCCGCTCTCTTCCTCATCACGATGGACCTGCGGATCTGGGGCGAGTTCAGGATTCTTCCCGTCCAGAGCACTGACATCCGGGCCGAGGTCGAAGGGATCGTGACGGACGTGTATGTCACTGAAGGAAGCGAAGTCCAGAAGGGCACCCTGGTCGCGCGGCTCAACGACCGGGATTTCAGCGCGGAGCTGCAAAAGATCGAGGCTCAGATCGGCCAGACGCGCGCGCAACTCAAGATGCTCCAGGCGGGGCCACGACAAGAGGACATCGAGGTGGCGCGCCGAGCCGTCGAGACGGCGAGGACCGCGTACGAGAAAGCCTTAAAACAGTACGAAGAAGCGCAACAGCAGCGTGCCGAGCGGCTCGCCAATGCCAAGGCCGCCGTGCGGAGGGCAGAAGAGCTGGTCGTCATCAAAAAGGGAGAGTTTGAACGGCTGAAAGAAGGTGTGGAACGGGGATACATCTCGCGCAAAGAGTACGACGGCGCCCATGAGGAGTTCACGGTCAGGGTCAAGGAACTGGAAGCGGCCCGAGGTGACCTCCAACTGGTCCAGGCGGACCAACTTGCCCAGGTACGGAGAGACCTGGAGGTTGCCGAGAAACAGTTGGACGAGGCACAGGCCAAACTCAAGGTCCTGTTGGCGGGGAGCCGCCAGGAAGAGATCGAAGGCGCGCAGGCGGCGCTGGCGAACTTGGAAGCCCAGCGGGACTACCTGAAAGTACAGCTCCGGCTCTTGAACATCGTCAGCCCTGTTTCCGGTGTGATCACCACGCCCACCATGCAACTACAAAATCTGCCGAACCAACAAAAAACTGCCGAACCAACACGTGACGAAAGGCTATTTCATCGCCACGGTGGATGAGATCAAGACCGTCACGGCGGAGATTGTCGTTTCGGAGCAGGACATCGGCGATGTGCAGGTCGGGCAGCCTGTCATCTTGAGAGCCAGGTCTTATCCGGACATGACCTTTGAGGGCAAGGTGC
>VBOO01000050.1:10122-20753 GCA_005877505.1 Nitrospirota bacterium | reverse complement strand
CCGTCCTTGCCTTTCGTGGGACCCGTGCGCTTGCCGAGGTACTGGGCGACGACCTCCCCGGGCGCGATCCCGCGGATCAGGAACGCCCCCATGTCCCGATGGAACGGCGCGATGATGTCGTCCCGCTCCAGCGCCGAGGCGTAGCCGACAGCGATCGCCTCCATCCCGTTGCCGGTATAGACCCCGCCGACGATCCGGCCCTGCCGATACAGCGCGGTGATCCGGTCCTCCAGCGTCCGCGTCAGGCGCAAGTAGTAGTACAACTGCAATAGGTCGGCTCGTTTGACTGTCTTCCACATCTCCAAGACGTCCATAGTGCCTCCCACCCCCACCCTCCCCTCCCCCCTTGAGGGGGAGGGCAAGGGGGGTCGCTCAAAACTCCGGCAAGTCTCTCCACGACAGCAGCGGCTTCTTTGCGCCGCACAGCGGGCACGCCTTCGGCTCCCACTGCGGCATGTCCAGATCCGCCGTGTAGTAGAAGGGGTACTTCGCGGTCAGCTCCCCCATCAGCGGGAACTGCCCGCTGTCGCGGCGGGCGAAGACCATCATGCCGGCGAGCACTCCCCTGTGATCGGTGATGACCGAGCCCAGCTTGCTGACGCAATTTCCCCGCGTCGTCACGTCATTCAGCGAGACAAAGCGCTCGCCGGGCTTGATCGAGCCGGGGCTCACCTCCGTCCCGATCTTACCGGTCTCCGGACTGTACGGGGTCAGGACCACGCGGAGCGGCATCTCGGCCTGTAGGATGCTCGCCACGCCATCCGCCAGCAGCCGCGCCTCTGATGCCGTAGCGACAATCCCGACAAGCGGGTCTTTGGTAAAGGTCTGACGAACCCAGTCCGCCATGTCCCGGACGATCAACCGAACCAGTTGCGGGAACCGCGCGAGGGAGGCGAACCGAAAGTAGGTCGCTGTGTGCTGTCCCGAGACTACCTCGACGTGCGTGTCGAAGAAGACGGAGCGGGACGTCCGGAGCATCCGGTGAATGTCCCAGTCCGACAGCTTCGAGCACGGCGCGTCCCGGATGATGCCTTTGAGTTTGGGATCGATCGACGGCCCGTCGTAGAGGTCACGGTGCCAGTCGAGCATCTCTTTGAATGCGCGTTCGTCCATCGACTTGGAATTCATGGCCGCCTCTCCTGCCCCCCACCCTCACCCTCCCCCGCGAGGGGGGAGGGATGGGGGTGTCATTCGCTCATGCCGCTTGCTGCCTGACTACTCTGTTCCTTAACACTCCGATGGGCTGAATCTCCAGCTCGACGACATCGCCGGGGTTCAAATAGCGATCCATCTCCAAACCGCACCCCCCGCCGACCGTCCCCGATCCGAAGAGATCGCCCGGATAGATGGGCTCCCCGCGCGACACGTGGGCGATCATCTGGGGGAACGACCAGTGAATGGTGCCGAACCGTCCTCGTGACCAGACTTCGCCGTTCACCCGCGCGAGCATGACGAGCGCATTGAGGTCGGGAATCTCGTCGGGGGTCACGAGGCAGGGCCCGATGGCGGTGGCGAAGTCCTTCCCTTTGGCCGGCCCCAGACGGCAGGCCATCTCCTGGAACTGGATGTCCCGCGCGCTGAAGTCGTTCATGATCGTGTAGCCGGCGATGTAGCCCGCCGCGTCCTGCTCGGAGACATCCTGGCCGGCGCGCCCGATGACACAGGCCATCTCCAACTCGTAGTCCAGCTTGGTCGTCTCGAGCGGCCACGGCAGGTCCTCATCGGGTCCGATGATCGTCCGGTGGTTGCCCTTGTAATAGACTGGCGCCTTGTACCATTCGGGCGGAATGGGCTGGCCGCGCTTCTTGGACGTGGCAGCGATGTGCTCCTCGAAGGCGATGAAGTCGCGGAGCGACGGCGGGTTCGGGAGCGGCGCCAGGAGACGGACCTGCTCGGGACGATAGACGACCGTCTCGCCCTCGGGACCCCGTGCGGCCTCGCCGAGCGCGATCGCGTGCTCGAACGCCTGACGAGCCCTGGCCATCGCCGGCGGCCCTCCTTCCAGCAGCTCGAGCATCGTGGCCGGAACCAGGGCATGGGCCAGGCGCGTAGGCTTCGCCTCGTGTTGATCGGCCAGCATCCGCGCGCATGCCATGTTCAGATCGACGAGGCGATCGCCGTGCAGCGCGCCTACCCTGACGAAGCTCCCGACCGGCGTCTGGATACGAAAGCTGACCAGCTTCATCCCTTGCTCCAGCTCAGCGCGTAGTCCTTGAGTTCGACGGGCTCGAGTACAGGCGACACGGTGAACGGGCGCTGGGACTCGACCATCACCGCCACCTCGTCCGTCTGGGTCTTGCCCTTGCTCGCCTCGACGGCCTGGGGCTGCGGCCCATGATGGATTCCCTGCGGATGCAGCGTGAGCATGCCCGGCTTGATGCCGGCCCGGCTGAAGAAGCTCCCCCGATGGTAAAAGAGAACTTCATCATAGTCCATGTTCCGATGGTAGAACGGGACGTGCAGCGCCTGTGGATCGCTCTCCAGCGGACGCGGGACGAACGTCGAGATGAGCAGGCCCCCGGCCTGAAAGGTCACATGCACGCTGGGCGGCAGGTGATAGCGCGGGCTCATGACCGGCCGGAAATCGCGCACGTTGAGCTTGGCCACCCAGAGATCGCCCTTCCACCCGACCACGTCCATGGGATGAAAGGGATAGACCACGCGCGTGTACTCGCCATTGCGCTTGATGTGAACGTCCCACTCGCGGCCTTCGCCATCGGAGACGGGAGCCGGCTCCGGCGCCGTCAGCACCCCACGATCAAACTGCGCATGATGGCCCAAGAGGCCCCGCTCGGGCAACTCGACCGGCTCCGGGGTCTCGATGATGAGCAAGAGCACCGGAGTCGACTCGGTGACGATACGGTAAGTCGTGCCCTTGGGAATCACGATGTAGTCGCCGGGCTCGAAGGACAACACCCCGTAGTCGGTCTCGAATCGCCCGCGGCCGGCGTGGACGAACTGGATCTCGTCCCCGTCCGCGTTGCGGACGAAGTGCGGCATCGTCTCGGCCCGGCGGGAGAGGCAGACCCGCGCGTTGGGGCTCGCCAGGATCTCGACCGGACGGGCGTCGGCTGCGCGCAGGTCGGGGGTGGAGAGGTCCGCGCAGGCAAAGGCACGGGGCCGGAGCGGGCCGTCAATCCGTACCCAACCGGTCGGAGGGTGCCTCCGGTACAGGTGCGATGCCGGCCCGGCAAACCCCCGGCGGCCGTGCTCTTCCTCATGCAGGCCCTCTGGGATTCCTACATGGGCCTGATTGGGAACATTGCCTTTCTTGATGAGATACATCGCGGCCTCCCCACGTTGCTATGTATCCGGCTGCAGGTAGGGGCACGGCGCGCCGTGCCCCTACAGTCCGTCGCGTTATGACGAGCGCCTGAATCGCATGTCCTCGCTCAGAATCTTGTCGTAGTCGATGATCGTCTGTTCCACGCCTTGAACCTGGTCACGCTCGATGTCCTTGTAGAGCTTTTCGACCGTCTCCAGCACGAAGGTCTTGGATTGCTCCTGACCATGCTGGCGCTGAGTCAGCTCAAGGAAGACCCCGCAGCCGGGGAACAAGGGGTAGGTGAACCGCTGCTTCAGCGGCCCGAAGCCGTCGCGGCCTTCTTTCAAGGGACCGCTGAACTTCACCCCGTGCGCCTCCCATTCGCGGCACACTGCGTCAATATTGTCCACTTCAATGGCGACGTGCTGGACGCCCTGACCGTATTTCGCGATGAACTCGTTGATCTGCGATGAGACGGCCTTGTCGTTGCCCTGCATGAGCGCGACCTTGGCGTTCCCGCGCTGGACCACCACGGTGTCCATGCTCGAGAGCTCGCTGCCCACATCCCGTGCGGACCAGATCACATCGAATCCCAGGACCTTTGTCCCCAGGCGCGCCGGGACGCGCCCCTTCCCGTGCTCACTCGCCCGCCCCAGGCGTCATCGCACCCACCCGCCCCGAGCCTGCCAAGACAGGCTCCTGTCCCGGTGGACGCGCCCCTTCCCGTGCTCACCCGCCCGCCTCAGATGACCGACCCATTGCCGTTGACGTCAACGGGTGCCCTGGGCGCGCCGTCACGTCCCGCGACTCTCGACGAAAGCGAGCCAGATCCGCCTTGAACACCTTGGGGCCTGCATAATCCCGGACGTACCGCGTCATGTCGAACAAGGGCGCCGGACTGAGCTCTTCAATCACTTGCGGTTTCCAGGTGATCTCCTGCTGGCTGATCCTGGTGATAACCCTGCCGCCCGTCAGCCCCAGTGGGACCCGCTGGTAGGCGCGCGCCATCACCATGATCTCGTTGTCGAATACGGCCGCATTGATCTCCGCCGCCGAGCCATGGCGCTTGAACGCCTGCACGAGGCGCTGATACGTCACGGACTTCATGAGCTCCTCCCGGAAGGCGTAGAAAATCTGGATGCCGCACTGACGCTGGTCATCCATCACCTGGACAGCGTCAGCCATGATGGCGTTCGAAACAGCCTGCTCGGCGGAGATCACCAACAGACGCCGGATCGTCACGCCCCGATGCACCGCCTCCTTGTTGGCCAGGAGGTAGTTGGGATAGAGCGGCTCGCCCTGTTTCCAGAGGTTCCAGTACTCCATCAAGGCGTCCACCGCACGCGCGACGGTTTCCATCAACCGCACCGGTTCGGTCTCCGCCGCGCCGTTCTCATAGAGCAGACACTGGGCTTCCATCTGTCGGAGCTCCTTGCCGATAGCCTCGACCTTCCGTGGAAGGTAGCGAGGATGCGACGGGACGTGCAGCATGACGTCCACGGCCGTCCGGGCCAGCTCCCAGTATTCCTTGGCTTCGGCCGGAGCCCGGTCCTTCTGCGCCACCAGCATCAATTCAACCGGATTCTTCCCCAGCAGTTTGGCCATCTTGATGCAAAGCTCTTCTTTGGGGACTTTGAGACCTCGACGGAGATGATTGGCTTCTGGCTGCGTGATGCCGAGCTTGTGGGCCAGCGCATAGTCACTCGTGAGGTGCAAGCGTTCCTTCACCTCCTCAACGTACCGGGTAATCTCCAGCATGGTCCCTTCTCCGCGCCTCAACAGCGATGCGATTTAGTATAACAGAAACCTTCTATCGCGCAATAGGAATTTTCTATCATTGTGGACCATAAGTAAGGCCTTGAAGAAACGATGGATTCGAAAGATAAATCATAAATATATGAAAATAATACTATAATAGGCAATAAAATTTTGTTGCACGAACGATAGCATAACTTTATAATGTAAAACAATTGAGGGATTAACACGGCCAGCAAGGAGGTTCGCCATGACCTTCTATGATGAGATGCGGGCCTTGGTTCTTCGCCACGGCGCCATCAACAATCCCTATCTCGATCGCTTCAAATCCGGAGGGCTGACCGACGAGGAGTTCCGGCGTTTCGCCATCGAGTTCTACAACTTTGCCCGGTTCTTCCCGAAAATCCTGGTCGCCCAGCTCGTCAACACGGAGGATGAGGCTGTCGCCGATGAGCTGACGACCGTCCTGTACTCGGAATTGGGAGACGGCCGGCCGAAGAACCGGCACGAGCTGCTCTACCGGGAGTACCTGCGCTCGGTCGGCATCGACGTCCACGAGGCCATGAGCCGTCCCATGCTGCCGTCAACGCGGGCCTACATCGACGGGATGGAACAGCTTTACAGCAGCGGCAATCACGCCATGGCGCTCGGCGCCTCGTTCGGGCTGGAAAACATGGCGATCACGATGTGGGACCACCTGATCCCCGGCCTCCGGATCTTGCAGGCCTCCCGGTACCCTCGGATGGACATGACGTATTTCACCTTCCACCGCGACCTCGAATCAACGCACGAAGAGGCCATGAAGAAGGCGGTCACCGCCGTGGACGGTAGCGAGGCTGCCGGACTCGGTAAGATGACGCAGCGAGAGCACGAGGACTTTCGCCGCGGCATGACGGCAGTGCTGGATTATCTCGAAGGGTTCTGGATGGGGCTGGACAGCCGGCCCGTCAGCCACGCCGCGTGACCCCCATCCCCTCCTCCTGAACACGATCAGTCTGAATCGATATAGGGGCGCGGCGTGCCGCGCCCTTCATTGAGAACCCTCCCCTCTTGCGGGGCAGGGGAATTAGAGGGGGTTAATCCAGGGCGAGGGTCAGGCACTTCGCCGCCCCGCCGGACTTGATGAATTCGGACAGCCCCACCGGGTGCGTCGCATAGCCGAGTTGCTCCAACCTCTCCATCGTGATAGGAGAGCCCTCCGGCATGACGACATGCTTCCCGATACAGACCGCATTGCAGGCGAAGCGCACCGCCTCCTCTTCCGGAACCGCGATCCTCTTCTCCGTAGGGAAGCGTCCCATGACCGCAGATTGCCCGTAGCGGTCGAACGCGCCCGGATACCACACTACCTCGCCTCCGGACAGGGGACAGAAGCAGGTATCCAGATGGTAGAACCGCGGGTCCACGAGTTCTAACGGAAGGACCTCTCGCCCCAGGTGCTCTCCCACATAGGGGTACGCGCGGATGTCGGACCGCTGGAGATAGCCCCCGAACCACATGTCGCGGGTCCCTAACATATCCCCTGCGCCCTCAAAGAAGAGAACCGGCGGCAGCCGCTTGACCTCATAACTATGCGACTTGAACCACCGCTCGAACGGCGTCTCCTCGGGCCGCCGCTCCGGGTAGCGGAACTGGCTAAGGACCACCGTGCGACCCGCCACGATCCCGGCGTTGGCGGTAAAGACCATGTCCGGCAGGCCCGCGACCGGCTCGATCCGGTCGAGCGTTGCGCCGCAGTTCTTCTCCAGCACCGCCATCAGGGCAGTCCACTGCACGCGCGCCAGCGTGAGATCGGCTCCCCGCTTGACGTCCATCCAGGGATTGATCTCGTAGGCGATTTGATAATGGTCCGGCGGGCATACCAGTAAGCGGCTCATTCTTTCCACCCCAAGTGGCGCGCCAGGTCCCGAAGGAACGACGCGGCGTCCATCACCAGGCCAATGGCCTGCAAGCTCCCGCGGTCTGCCAGCTTGGTGGGCACCGCCGGGTTCACGTCCACGCAGACCGTCGGCACCGACGCGGGCAGCAAGTTGCCCGTTGCGACGGCGTGCAGCGTCGAAGCCACCAGGAGGGCCAGCTCGACTCCGGGCAGGGCGGCCCGCATCGCGGCCTGCGCCTGGACCGAATCCGTGATCACGCCGGGCAGCGGGCCGTCATCCCGGATTGTGCCGGCCATCACGACCTTCACCCCGCGCCGCACGCAGGCGGCCATGATCCCGGCGGTGATGACCCCCTGGCGCACCGCTTCCTCGATGCTCCCGATGGCCCGGATGCGATTGATCGTCCGCAGATGGTGCTCATGGCCGTGATGGGCCAGTGATCCACCTTCGAGACGGAGTCCCAGCGAGGTGCCGTAGAGGTGGGCTTCCATATCGTGCGCGGCCAGCGCGTTGCCGCAGAAGAGCACGTGGACGTAGCCCGCTTCGATCAGCCAGGCCAGGGGCTCGCGGCCTCCGCCGTGAATGATCGCGGGACCGCCAGCCAGGAGAATCTTGGCCTCACTTTTTCGTAACGACTGCATGCGCCGCGCGATGCCGGCAATGAGGTGACCGTGGGGGCGCTCGGAGGAGACCTGCGCGCCCATGAACCCGAACACGTCCAGGTGCTCCGGCCGCTCCAAGGGGGTCACCCGGACCCCTTCGTGTCCCACTAGGATCCGATCTCCCGTGCGGACTTCGGCCATCGGCACCGTATGCGGGACAAGGTCATTCCGATTGAGCCGTATGCCGAGATCCATCTCGATCCCCTCCACCGGCACCCACTTGCCGTGCGCGCGCACCTCGGTCGCCAGGTGGGTCGTGACGTAGAAGTCCTCCGGGAACACACCGTCCGCCGGGGCCTCCTGCCATTGGCAATCCGCTTCCTTCTCGACCGCCGCGCCGTGAGCCTGGACTGCCGCGATGATCTCCGCCAGCCGCTCGGGCGACTCGGCATGGACGATGATGCGGGCGTCGGAGGGCTCCTCGCGGGTTTTTCCGATCCGGATTTCGGCGATTTCGAAAGACCCGCCGTACTGGAGGATACGGTCCAGGACCTTGGGCAACAGCAAGGAGTCGATGATATGGCCGTGGAGGAGGATTGTCTCGTGCGTCATGCTCGGCACCTCCACGCCTTCATCATAGCACGGATTTACTCCCGCCGAGCCCCTCCCCAGAAGGTTTCCGCCAGCGGCTTGATCAACGGCAGTTCCGCCACGAGGTCACGGTGCGAGATCGCCTCCACGCGGCGCGCCTCCCGGAACGTGCCGAGCAGGCTCAGCGAGACGATCAGCCGGCAGACCCCGGAGATGAAAAAGACGAACGGTAGGTTGGAAACCAGGCTCAGGCGCCACCCGAGCAAACCGAGCTCCGAGGGCACGATAGCCACCAGCCAGCTCCCGATCATGGCGCCGACGAACCAACCCAGCGCGTTCACGGTATTCCACACCGCGACGCCTTTCGCCCGATCTTCAGGACGAATGGCGTCGAACACGTAGTTCTGCAGACCCAGCGACAGACCCGCCCAGATCACCCCGCCGGTGAAGTTGACCGCGATCAGGTAGTAAAAATCCGCGCTGATGACGTACAGCATCGGCAGGAACGGCACGAGCAGTCCCGTCGCCGTCAGCACGTGTTTATTGCCATAGCGGTCGCCGAGCAGGCCCCACGGTTTGAGCGTGACGAATTGACCCAGCATCCCAGCGGCCAACCACGCCGTATATTGCAGGTAGGTGAAATGGAGATGGTTCAGGAGGTAGACGACGAAATACGGGCCCGCGATCAGGACGCTGACGTGCATGAGCCCGGAGAAGACCAGAAAGCGCTGGAAGTTCGACCCGCGCTCCCGCCGCAGAAACGCCAACAGGTGAAACTCGGCTTCGCGCGTCACGGACTCGGTCGATTCCTCGAGACGGGCCAGATAACACGCGGAGACGCTACGGGAGGCCGCCGCCAGGAGGAAGACGATCGCAAAGCCGGCCCACGGCCTCTCCCACGTTTCGGCCGCATGAAGCAGCAGACCGGCCCCACACAAGGAGAAAAAGCTGGTCACGGCCATGAGCCTGGCCCGGTGACCGAAATACGACCCCCGCCGATCAGGATCGACGAGGTCCGTGATCAGGCTGTTCCAAGCGGGGATGGCAAAGTGCCCCATCGCGACATAGATCATAGCGCAGGCGATCAATAGCCACGGGGCGTAGTCCTGAAACACAAGCGGCAGGGCCAGCAGGGGCAGCCAGACCACAGCTTGACCCGCCGCCCCGACCACGATGAGCGTCTTGCGATGATGGAACCGGTTCAGGACCTTGACGGAGAATAGTTGAGCCCATGTCCCCACGATCTGGGGAAGGGCCGAAAGGAGACCGATCTGGAATGCGGACGCGTGGAGCAGCAGGGCAAAGGCGGACTGGTAACTCTCTCCCCCGCCCACCATAACTGCCTGGAAGGCGCCCTCGCGAATGCTGTAGCGCCGACTCCGCTCGCCAGCGTCCGCAGGACTAATTGGGTGGCCCTTCATCCGAGTGGGGCTCCTCGAGCACCCACCCGGTCCCACAGCGCACCAGGCCGAAAAACAATGATCCGTTGAAGGAAAGGAAGTCGGAGGACTCGGACAAAGTCTGTGGGATGGAAACGAATGGGATTCAAAAAAGGCAGGGACACCGACGGTCGGTATCCCTGCCTTTTCATGGTTGGCAGACGGTCTTCTTGGGGAGATCGGTTACCAGCGCCTTCCCGCTCCGCGATCAGCACCCCCTCCTCCACCACCGCCCGGGCGCTTCTCCTGGGGCCTGGCCTCGTTGACGGTGATCGACCGGCCGTTCATCTGGGTCCCGTTCAGCGCGGTAATCGCCTTCTGGGCCTCCTCTGACGTGGCCATCTCGACGAACCCGAACCCGCGTGACTGGCCGGTGTACCGGTCCGTGATCATCTTGGCCGACGTCACCGACCCTTGCTGTGAGAACAGCTCCTGAAGCTGTTGCTCGGTGGTCGAATAGGGCAGGCCGCCCACATACAACTTTGTACCCATCGGGTATCTCCTTTACTGATGCGACGCTGTCTTGAGAGTAAGGAACGAAGGGGACACAACAAGCACCAAAGGCGCACCGTGGCAGGCGTCTTTCCGGGCAGACTTTCCGATCAGATCCCTACTGCAAGGCACAATCGCGCGGGGTCTTTCCTCTCCTTGCTCTTCATCGCCAGACCCCTTCGACGACAATTCGCGACCCTACGCTACCACAGCCTCCAAGATGGATGCAAGTCCCTCAGCCGGCTGGCTCTTCAGTGCGCCCCTTTTCGCTTTTGATGCCCTTCATGCATGCCGCCCACGCCCGTCTCCTCCACTCCAACCTTGTAGCGGAAGACCAGCTCCCCGCCGTACCACCCTTGCAGGCCCAACAGGCCCGCGCCGACCAGGCTCAGGATGAACGGGAGGAGCGAGTCCCCTCCGGCAAGGGGATCCCCCCAGTTGTGCAAGGCAAAGTTGATGATGTAGAGCAGCACGAGCCCGAGGCCGATCACCAGATGCGTCGTCGCGGCATTCCAGGCCGTCGGCACGTCCTTCTTGACGGCGAAGAAGTCAGGCAGGCCCGTCACCACCGCCCCCAGGTTGCCCAGCAACCCCAGGGCGATGCACC
>VBOO01000050.1:0-10086 GCA_005877505.1 Nitrospirota bacterium | reverse complement strand
ACCAGCACGCGTCGTGCCCCAACACATAGAGCCCATCGGCGATGAACGCGGCCGTGTAGAGACCGATCGGGACGCCCACGGTCATGGCGTGAATGGGATGGCCGGCGATCTGCAAGCGACTCTTCATCGTCCTCCCTCCTCATGCAGTGCGCGATAGCGAAGCTAGACTTCATCTTCTCCTAAATCCGACATCGACTTGTCCTCAACCGGAGCCAGGGGCAATCCGCGCTGTTTTCTGAGGTCCTCTATCCTATTGAGCGGTTTCTCGAGCTGCCGCCGGCGCGTCGTCTTGAGCGCGTCATACTCATCCATTGCGTCGCTGATGCGCTTTCCGAGGACGTCCAGCTTTTTGACAAACTCGTCCCACTGCTTTTTGAAAGCGCCCAGCAATGACAGGATCTCGTTGGAGGCTTGCTGGAGAGAAAAATTGTCTATGGCCTGCCGAACAACCGCGAGAACGGCGAAGAGGGTGATAGGGGAACAAAAGACAACCTTGTTCCTGATCCCCTCATCGAGAATCGAGCTGTCCTGCTCATGGATGAAGGCATAGATCTGTTCGTTCGGAATGAACAACAGCACATAGTCCACGGTGTGCTGGTCGGGATCGATGTATTCCCGACTCGTCACCTCCTTGATTCTCGCCCTGACATCTCTCAGGAAATCATTTTTATATTTTGCCTTCTCGGCCTCCGAGGCGGCCTCTAAAAATCGCATGTAGTTATCGAGGGGGAATTTCACATCCATATGAAGCTTGAGGCCTTTGGGCAAAGGAAAGGTATAATCGGGGCGTGAGCCCGCGCCTTCGATGGCCTTCTGTTTGAGATAATTCACATTCTCGATAAAACCCGCAAGCCGCAAGACATCTTCAGCCATCCTTTCGCCCCACTGCCCTCTTGCCTTGGTGCTTGCCAGCGCTTCGCGCAGCGTGCTCGTCGTCTGCATGAGCGCCGCAGTCTGCGCGTTTGTCGCCTGCAGCTGGTTGGCCAACTGGCCGAATTTCTCAACTCTGTCCCGCTCGAGATCCCGCATGAGGTTCGACACCTTTTCGAGCTCGAGCGTCATGGATTGCAGCCGCTGGTCAATAAGCCCTTTCTTTGCCTCTAATTCATGAACATTGATCTGTCTTTCCGACTCCAGCTTGTCTTTTGCCAATGTCAGCACATTGTCGATAACGGCATCGAGATCTGCTTTGCCTTGTATGAGTCTCAAGGCAAACGCGACTCCCAGACCTACAATAAGCCCGACGACCAGGGACAAGAGAATCATCGCTGCATCCGTCATGATTGCGCTCCCATGCGCGCCTACACTCTAATCCTTCCTGAAGCAGGACACCAGTCTACTCCCGCCGCAGCACCGGCGCCGCAGCACCGGCAGGGGTTTCTGGCCGAGGATGCGGTACGTCGAGAGGAAGCCGACGAGGACCGTTCCCGCGGTCGTCGCGCCGATCCCCCAGACGATGGCCGCCGGCTGGAACAGCCACTTCACGTCCAGGATCCAATATCCGACGCCCCAGGCCAGCCCGGTCGCCAGACCCGCGCCGATCACGCCGGCCGCGGCCCCCAGCAACGCGTACTCCACGGCGAAGGTTGCGGCCAGGACCCGGCGTGTGGCGCCCACAGCCTTGAAGACCATCGCCTCGTAGAGCCGACGGAACCTGGTCGCGGCCAAGGCGCCGGCCAGAACGACGGCCCCTGCGAGGATGCTGAGCGCAGCCATGAAGCGGATCACCAGGCTGATCCGGTCCACCACCTGCGCCACGGAGTCCAAGACGGCCCGGATGTTGATCGCCGAGACATTGGGGAAGGCGGCGACCGTGGCACGCTGCAACGGAACCTCCTCCTGTGGATCCACCCGGGTCGTGGCGACATACGTCATGGGAGCACCCTCCAGCGAACCCGGCTCGAAGATGAAATAAAAGTTCGTGGACATGTTCCCCCAGTCCACCTTCCTCATGTTGGCGATCCTGCCGGAGACCTTGGCGCCCTGGATGTCGAACTCCACCGTCGAACCAAGGTCGAGGCCCAAGCGGCGGGCCGCTTCTTCCTCGACGGACACCCGCGGCAGGTCCGACGATCCTCCGCCGTTCCACCACTGGCCCTTCGCGATCACGTTGCCCTTCGGGACTTCGTTCAGGAACGTCAGCACGTACTCGCGCGTGAAGTACCAGCCATACTCGCGATCCTCGTAGGACTCGCGTCGCACTGGCTGCCCGTTCAGGGCCCACAGTCTCGACCGCACGAGGGGCGTGAGGCGCGCGTCGGCGTGTCCGCGCTCCGCCAGCAAGCGCGCGAACGCCTCGTGCTGATCCGGCTGGATGTCGATGAAGAAGAACGTCGGGGCATCGGTCGGCACGTTCTCGCCGATCTCCCACAAGATGTTCCGCTCCACGAGGTGAATCGCCAGGATGACCATGACGCCGACTCCCACTGAGACCAGGACGGTCTGGGCCTGGCTCCCAGGACGAGACAGATTGGCCAGTCCCTGCCTCCAAGCCAGCGAAAGCTCAGGGAGATAAAGCGAGCGTCCGGCTCTGCCGGCGCGAGCGCGGGGTGCGGGGGCATCGGAGCCCATTTCGATGGGCGCACGGGCCCCCGCTATAGATATGGCCAGTCGCACGACCAGCCACGCCGTCACGTTCAAGAGAGCCAGCGCCGCCGCCAATGCTCCGATGAACAGGCCCGCGGCCCGCCACGATCCAGCCTGCCAGAGCGCCAGCCCGGCCAAGGCCAGCGCCAATAGCCCGCTGATCGCCCACGCCATTCGTTCTGGCGATCCCGTCGGCTCGTCAGCAACTTCCTGACGGAGGATGAGACTCGGTCGCACACGCCGCACCTCCAGCAGAGGCCAGAGGGCGAACAGGACGGTGGTCAAGAGCCCCATGCCCACCCCTCGCACGAACGGCAGCAGGGCCAGGCGGAACTCCAGTTCGATCGGCAGCCAGGCCTTCAGCAGCGGGGGCAAGGCGACCTGAAAGGCCGCCCCCAAGGCCGCTCCGGCCAGGCTCCCCAGCACGCCCAATAAAAACGTTTGGGTCAGGTAGACGCGCAGGATCGTGCCGGATCCGGCGCCGATCGCCTTGAGCACGGCGATGGTCTCGAGCTTCTCCTTCAGGAACGCGCGGACGCTGCTGGCCACGCCGATCCCGCCGACCATGAGCGCGATGAGCCCGACGAGGCCCAGGTACATCGTGAGTTGCCGGAGGAAGCGCCGAAGCATCGGCTGAGCGTCCTGGTATGTGTTCACTCGCACGGTCTTGTCCGGAAACGTCGCGGCCAGCTCCCCTTGAACAGCCTTCGGACTCAGGGCCTCGGGCAGTTTCAGCAGATACCGGTGCGTCACGCGGCTTCCCGGCTGGAGAAGTCCGGTCGCCTCAAGGCCTTGCCGGGAAATCAGTACGCGAGGGCCAAAGCTGAACGCCCCGGCTGCTCGATCCGGTTCCTTCTTAAGAACGCCAGCGATCTGGAACTGCGCGTGGCCGATCTTGAGCGTGTCCCCGACCTCCAGATTGAGCCGGATCAGCAAGGTCTCCTCTGCCAGCGCACGGGTGCCGGTGAACAGCGTCGTCAGGGCGTCATCAGGGACGGCCCGCAGCTTCCCGTAGAACGGGTAGCCCGGCTCCACGGCTTTGAGCTCGACGAGCTGCGTCCCGGAGGGCGTCGCGGCCATCGCCACCAGTTCGCTGACCTGCATGCGGGCGATGCCGCGGCCGTCGAGCTTCATCAGGACTCTTTGCGCTTCGGGTGTCAGCGGCCGTGTCGTCCGCAACTCCACATCGGCGGCCATGAGACCGCGGGCCTCTCGCTGGATGGCGCGCTCCAGATTCGCGGCGAAGAGCCCCACGCCGACCAGCGCCGCTACGCCGAGCGCGATGCAGACGAAGAAATACGTGAAGTGCCGCCATGCCGCGCGGGTCTCCCGCCAGGCCATCCTGGAAACGAACGCGCTCATAGACGGGCGCCGGCCGCGCGATGCTGCAGGTCATCCGACGCGACCCGCCCATCGCGCAGCCGGACGATCCGGTCGGCGTGAGCCGCCAGCACCGGATCATGCGTGACCAGAACCATCGTGCTGCCGTGGTCCCGGTTCAGGCGGATGATCAGCTCGATCACCTGTTCACCGGTGGTCGTGTCCAGGTTGCCGGTCGGCTCGTCGGCGAGCAGGATCGCCGGACGGTTCGCGAACGCCCGCGCGACGGCCACCCGTTGCTGCTCGCCGCCGGAGAGCTGCACTGGATAGTGATGGCCGCGAGACTCGAGCCCGACCGCCCGCAGCAGCTCGTCCGCTTTCGCGTTGGCTTCGGGATCACCGGCCAGCTCCATCGGAACCGCAACGTTTTCGCGCGCGGTCAGGGTGGGGATCAAATGAAACGACTGAAACACAAAGCCGATCTTCTGCAGGCGCAACCGCGAGAGTTCGTCGTCCGATAACTTCGTGATGTCCCGTCCGTCAATGGAGATCGTGCCGGACGTGGGAGTGTCCATGCCTCCGATGAGCCCCAGCAAGGTGGACTTTCCGCTTCCGGACGGCCCCACGATGGCGAGAAACTGCTTGGCGGGAACATCGAGCGAGATGTCATCCAGGATGGAAACTTCGCGGCCGCCGCTGACCAGCCGCATGGAGAGGTTGCGGATCGCGATCATGCCCCCTATTATACAGAAGCATGGATCACTTCCTGAGAATCGTCGGCCTCGTCGCGCTGCTCGGCGGAGGGCTGTGGTCTTGCGATGAGCAGCTCGGCAGGCCCGCGCCCAAAATCCAAGGCACGAGCGTGGACGCGCGGCCCGGCGCCAAGTCGCCGCCTCCGTCCAATGCGGCGCCCCGACCCGAAGAACGGGTCCTCGTGGCCTTCGGTGACAGCTTGACGGCTGGGCTCGGCGTCTCGCCGGGGGAATCCTATCCGGCTCGACTCCAGGAGAAACTCCAGCTCTCCGGTTATCGGTATCGCGTGGTCAACGCCGGCGTCAGCGGCGAGACGACGGCCGGCGGACTGCGCCGGGTGGACTGGATTCTGAAAAGCAAACCCGACATCGTGATTCTGGAGCTCGGCGGCAATGACGGCTTGCGTGGACTCAATCTCTCCCAAACGCGCGCCAACCTCGAGCAGATCATTCAGCGCCTCAGTGCCGGCGGGGCCACAGTGATCCTCGCCGGCATGAAATTGCCGCCCAATTACGGCGCCGAGTACACGCACGCGTTCCAGTCCATGTATGCAGACTTGGCCAAGCGCAATGGCCTTCCGTTCATCCCATTTTTTCTCGAAGGAGTCGCCACGAAGGCTCACCTCAACCAAGCTGACGGCATCCACCCGACCGGCGCTGGTTATGCGGTCGTCGTTCAGAATGCTTGGCCTATCCTGGAACCCTTACTCAAGAAGTAACAGATTGATAAATTAAACAAATAATTGCGTTGACAAGTTCTTATTCATAGAGTATAAAAAGATTGCCGACCAAGTTGGTCTCCGATTAATTTAGTCGGGTATAAAATTGACCGGATACTTTGGTACAGTAGGGGAAAGGATCAGCGTTAGGACAACACAGGGACACTCTGGGACCAGAGTACGTCTGGTAACAGGAGGAGCACCCCATGGACTGCCCTCGGTGCAAGGGCGTCATGACCCAGGAGGTATTTGAGGACTTATTGGACGACACGGGAAATCTTTGCTTTAAAGGCTGGCGGTGCCTGCTCTGCGGAGAGATCCTTGATCCCGTGATTGCCAACAATCGCGGGTCACATCCAATGCCTCTGTTGGGTCGAGCCCGGAAGAAATTCGCCGCTCAAGTAAACTGACCACGCTCCTGGCGTGAAGGAAGAGGCCAGCACGCGTGCCAGAACGCTCCGCGCAGGTGTGTGCGGACGGCGCAGACGTGTGCGGAGGCGTCCGAAAAAGAATCACCTAGGGGGAAATAAGCGATGGCTGCAGTGACGGAACAGGCAATCATCGATGCGCTCCGCACGGTGATGGAGCCGGAGCTGCACAAGGACCTCGTCACCCTCAACATGGTCAAGGACCTGAAGATCGAGGGGGGGACCGTCAGGTTCACCGTGGTGCTGACCACCCCGGCCTGCCCGCTCAAGACCGAGATCAAAGCCAGTTGCGACAAAGCAGTGGGCGCGATCCCCGGCGTGACAAAAGTCGAAGTTGACTTCACCGCCAACGTGCAGCAGGGTCGTTCTCAGATCAAAGACAACCTCATCCCGACCGTCAAGCACACCATCGCCATCAGCAGCGGCAAAGGGGGCGTCGGCAAGACGACGGTCGCGGTCAATCTGTCCGTCGGTCTGGCTCTGCAAGGCGCGAAGGTCGGGCTCATCGATGCCGACGTGTACGGACCCAACGTCCCGATGATGATGGGCTTGGAGCGTCCGCCCGAGCAGCAGGACGGCAAGCTGGTGCCGGCTTACAGCCACGGAGTCAAACTGATCTCCATGGGATACTTCGTCCCGGAAGACACTCCGCTGACCTGGCGCGGGCCAATGATCCACACCGCCATTCAGCAGTTCCTGCGGGACGTGATCTGGGGCGATCTGGACTATCTGGTGGTGGACCTCCCTCCGGGCACGGGAGACGCCCAGCTCAGCATCGCCCAATTGGTCCCCCTGACCGGCGCCGTCATCGTGACCACGCCGCAGGACGTCGCGTTGCACGACTCCCGAAAAGGGCTTTTCATGTTCCAGAAGGTGAACGTGCCGATCTTGGGAATCATTGAGAACATGAGCTACTACGTCTGCGGCAAGTGCGGGGAGCGCACCGAGATCTTCTCGTACGGCGGCGGGGAGCGGGCCGCCGACAAACTCGGCATTCCGTTCCTCGGACGCGTCCCGATCGATCCGGCCATCCGAGTCGGCGGGGATATCGGCCTGCCCCTCGTCGTGGCCAACCCCGACTCACCGCAGGCCAAGGCCTTCATGGACATCGCCTCCCGCATTGCGGCTCGGATCAGCGTGCTCACCGCCACGGCGTCCGAGACGATCCCGGTCGAAAGCCTCCTGCAGAAAATCAAGAAGCCGCTGACCAGCGGCGCCTAATCACCTGACCGGCGCGTGAAGATCCACAAGATCCGGCGCATGAGGCGGAAGAACTTTCCTTCTGCTTCGGGCGCCCTTTCAGGGTCGGCGTATTCCACCCACTGCTCCTGACTCCCCAGATAGGTGCCCTCGGCAAAGGTCAACCGGCTTCTAAGCTGCGTATAGCCCCGTTCGTGAAGCCGGCGAGCCAAGTCGGCGAGCGCGCCGGCCGGGCTCGCCGCGTCCGCGCTCACCACCAAAAGAGTCTCGTACTGAAGCGACGCGCGGAAGGTCTCGGCCTGCTGCTCGATGGAGACCATGCGCGTGAACCCGCGCGAGCGCTGGTCCAGCCCGGCCAGCAAGTATTTCTCACGTGCCTCATTCGCCATGATTCATCCTTGCGCCGTAGCCGAGCCGACCGTTATAATTCCACCTCGCACATGCCGCGTGCATCGCTTCATACCATCGGGTGTCGCTTGAACCACGCAGAAACGGCGCTGCTGGCCGATCAACTCCAGCACCGCGGTTACGAGCTCGTCGAGTTCAGCCAAGGCACCGATCTCGTGGTCGTCAACACCTGCTCCGTCACGGACAACGCGGAAGCCGACTGCCGCAGCTTGATTCGCAAGATCCGCCGTACTTCCCCGGACGCTTTCGTGGCCGTCACCGGCTGCTACGCCCAGACCGGCGTGGACGTCCTGCAACAGATGGAGGGCATCGACCTGATCGTCGGCACGCAATACAAGATGGAGTTGCCTCGTTACGTGACCTCGCTGAAGCGCCGGCCCGCGCCGGAGATCCTTCACACCCGGACGGTCAGCCGCGACGATTTTACGATCGAAGGCATCGGAGAATACCAGGAGACCCGTGCGAATTTAAAGGTGCAGGACGGCTGTAACTTCATGTGCTCCTTCTGCATCATCCCCTTCTCCCGCGGGCACGAACGCAGCCGCCGCCCTGAGGACATTCTCCGGGAAGCCGAGGGCCTCGTGGCGCGCGGGCACCGTGAAGTGGTTGTCACCGGCGTCAACGTCGGCCGGTACCGTTGCGACGGACTCACGCTGGCGGACGTGATCCGTCTGGTAGAAGCCATCCCCGGCCTCGAGCGCATCCGCATCTCCTCGATCGAACCCACCACGATCTCGGACGAGCTCCTGGAACGCATGGCCGGGCCTTCGAAGCTGTGCCGCTACCTCCATGTCCCTCTGCAGAGCGGCGACGACGGCATCTTGCACGCGATGAACCGGCGATACACCGCCCGGGAGTACGCCCGCTTCATCGAGAAGGCGGTCCGGATGGTGCCCGACCTTGGTGTCGGCACGGATCTCATGGTGAGCTTTCCTGGAGAAACCGATGCCGCCTTCGCCAACACCCGCGCGCTGGCAGCCGATCTCCCCTTCGCCTACTTCCACGTGTTCAGCTTTTCCCCGCGTCGCGGCACGGCCGCCGCGAAGTTGACCGGTGCGGTCCCCCCGGCGACCGTCAAGGCCCGCAGCGAAGAGCTCTGCGCGCTCTCCCGGGCCAAGCGCCTGAAGTTCTACCACCGGCACGTGGGCCAGACGGTGTCCGTGCTGTTCGAGACCCGCCACCGGTCTGGCCTCTTCACGGGGCTGACGGACAATTACATCCGGGTCGGGTTCCCTGCCGACAACGACCTCAGCAATCAGATCCGTTCGGTACACCTGACCGGCGCAATGGACGGTCTGGCCGTCGGAACGCTCGCGCCTGAGTGTTCTCCGACTGTAATCGGAGCCTGACACCATGGCTGTTCCGCTCAAAATCATCATCGCCGGCGGGGCCGGCTTTATCGGCCGCCACCTCGTCAAGGCGCTCTCGGCCCGAGGGCACAAGGTGTATGGGTTGGCCAAGGACCGGATGCGCGGCAAGGTCCTGGAGGAGCTGGGGTGCAGGCCCATCATCGGCAACCTCCTGACCAACGGCCCGTGGGAGCGCGCGATCGAGAAATTCGACGTGGCGATCGGATGTACCATGCCGGGGCGACGAGGCCAGGCGCCGACCATGAAGCAAGTTCCCGAGCTTCTCAAGTCCCACACCGACGCCTGCAGCAATCTGATTCTCGCGGTGCATGAGGGGATGTTGAAAGGGTTGATCCTCACGTTTGGCGTCCTCTCCTATGGCGATCATGGGGAGGAGTGGGTGGACGAAGAGACGCCGCGCGAGCCGATCGGCTACGGACGGTTCATCGGGCCGGCCGTTCACGCGCTCGCGCACCTGGCGGAGTCCAAGCAAGTGAAAGCAAAATTCATGTTCCCGGGATGGGCCTATGGCAACGGGAGCTGGTTCAAGGACATGCTCCTGCCGGCCTTTGAGCAAGGCCGGGCGCGCGTGGTCGGTTCCGGCGGGAATTACATGAGCTTCGTGCATGTCGAAGACCTGGCCGAAGCCTACGTCCAGGCCGCCGAAGAAATCGGGTACTCCCCCCCGCCGGAAGAGCGGCCCGTTACGGAGATGTTCAACCTGGTCGATGACCAGCCGATGACCCAGAAGGAATGGCTCTCGGAGGTCGCCAGGGCTCTCGGTAAGCCTGCCCCTCCGTCTATCCCCGTGGAGGAATGTGCCCAGCAGGCCGGCGAGCTGTGGACGGAATCCGTGACCTGCTCGGTGCGGGCCAAGAACGAACGCGCGAAGTCAAGGCTGGGATGGACGCTCCAGTATCCCACGGTCCACGATGGCGTCCCGGCAGCCATCGACGCGATCCGGAAAGAGCGCTGACACCATGCGCGCCCCGCAAGTCTTCATCGAAACGTTCGGCTGCCAGATGAACGAGTACGACACCGAACTCGTGCGCTCGATCCTGAAAGCCCGCGGCTACGGCTTCACCGACTCAGCCGACACGGCCGACGTGGTGCTGCTGAACACCTGCGCAATCCGCGAGAACGCCCACAACAAGGTCTACGGGCGTCTGGGCCTGCTCAAGCCGCTCAAGGAGGAGCGGGGCCTCGTGATCGGCGTGTTGGGCTGCATGGCGCAGAACCTCAAAAAGGACCTCCTGGCCGGTGACGCGCTCATTGACGTGCTGGCCGGCCCGGACAGCTACCGGGCCCTGCCCGACCTGTTGGA
>VBOO01000049.1 GCA_005877505.1 Nitrospirota bacterium | reverse complement strand
CGACAAGATCGTATCCCATCTCCTCCGCCTTCTTCAGCGCATCAATCGTTGTCATGATGCCGAGCTGCTCACTCTCCGGACCGATGACGCGTATGGACGATACTCTGATCTCTCTATTGATCCTCAGTTTTGGAACGGCGATAGGGCACCTCTCTCCTTCAGGTTGATACCTCAGGCATGGCGCTGGTCAGCGCCCGCCCCTCCACCTCCTTCTTCAAATGGGCCAGGAAGGCCGCGACCGTCATCGCGCCTGCCTGGCCTCCGCCGCGGGTCCGCACGGAAACCACGCCGTCCTGCTTCTCGCGGTCCCCGGCAACAAGCATGTAGGGAATTTTGGCCCGCTCCGCCTCCCGGACCTTCAAACCGATCTTCTCGTTGCGCAGGTCCGCTTCGACGCGAAATCCGGCCTCGGTCAGGCGACGCGCCACGTCCTGGGCATAGTCCGCGTGCTTGTCCGTGATCGCGATCACGACCGCCTGCACCGGCGCCAGCCAGGTGGGGAAGGCACCCGCGTACTGCTCGATCAGGATGCCGAAGAACCGCTCGATCGACCCCATCAGCGCCCGGTGGATCATGATCGGCCGATGGGGCTGGCCGTCCTCCCCCATGAACTCCAGCCCGAATCGCTCCGGGTTGTTGAAGTCTACCTGGACCGTCGAGCACTGCCAGGACCGCCCCAGCACGTCTTTGATCTTGAGGTCGATCTTCGGGCCGTAGAACACGCCCTGGCCGGGATCGACGCCGTACGCCACCCCCCGGCTCTTGAGCGCCGCCTCCAGTCCGGCGGTCGCCTGGGCCCACGCCCCCTCCGACCCCACAGCCTTCTCGGGCCGGGTGGAGACATACACCTGGTAATCGGCAAACCCGAAGATTTTGAGCATGAAGAAGGTAAAGTCCAGTACCCGCGAGACTTCCTCTTCGATCTGATCTGAGCGGCAAAACAAGTGGGCGTCGTCCTGCGTGAAGCCTCTCACGCGTAGCAGGCCATGCAGGACCCCCGACCGTTCATAGCGATAGACCGTTCCCAGTTCGGCGTAACGCAGCGGCAGGTCGCGGTAGCTCCGGAGGTGCGTCTTGTACATCATGATGTGGAACGGGCAATTCATCGGCTTGAGCTGGTAGTCGCTCGCCTCGACCTGCATCGGCGCGAACATGTTCTCGCGATAGTACTCGGTGTGGCCGCTCGTCTTCCAGAGATCCAGGCGGGCGACGTGCGGCGAATAGACCAGCGTGTAGCCGTGGTTCTGGTGCTGCTCGCGCCAGAAATTCTCGATCTGCAACCGGACGGTGGCCCCCTTCGGCAGCCACAGGATCAACCCTGGGCCTACTTCGTCGCTCACAGCGATCAGGTCCAGCTCCTTGCCGAGCTTGCGGTGGTCCCGCTTCTTGATCTCCTCCAGTTTGTGCAGGTAGGCGTCGAGCAACTTCTTGGTCGGAAACGAGGTGCCGTAGATCCGTTGGAGCATCGGATTCCGCTCGTCCCCGCGCCAATAGGCCCCCGCCGCGGTCAGCAGCTTGACCGCGTGGATGTGGCCCGTGGAGGGCACGTGGGGCCCACGGCATAGGTCGATGAGTCCGCCCTGGTCATAGACGGACACGGTATCGTCGGGGAACCCCTGGATCATCTCGCACTTGTAGTCCTCACCCTTCTGCCGGAAGAACTCGATCGCCTCTGCCCGCTTCATCTCCCGCCGCCGAAATGGTTTGTCGGCTTTGAGAATTTCCTGAATGCGCGCCTCGATCTTTTCCAGGTCCTCCGGGGTGAACGGCCGCTCGTACGCAAAATCGTAATAGAATCCCTCTTCGATCGGGGGCCCGATGGTGAGCTTCGCAGTGGGAAAGAGGTCCTTGACCGCCTGGGCCATGATGTGGGCGCTGCTGTGGCGGTAGACTTCTTTCCCCTCCGGCATCTCGAAGGTCACCGGACTGATCTCGGCGTCAGCCTCGAGTGGACGAGACAGATCCACCGGCTTGCTGTCCACCAGCGCCGCGATCACGCCCTCCGGCAAGATCCCCGTGGGCAGGGCGAGCGCGTCTGCCGCACTGGTGCCCTTCGGCACCCGACGGGTGGTGCCATCGGGGTACCTCACCGCAATCGACGATGTCGGCATGTCAGGCACCAGACCAACGGTTCTCCAAACAAAAAAGGGCTCCACGCTGCTTCTCGGGACGCCCAGGGTAAGGGAGAAGTAGAGTTGTCATGGTAGGCGCGGACGGTCTTGAACCGTCGACCTCTACCGTGTCAAGGTAGCGCTCTCCCCCTGAGCTACGCGCCTAACACGACGCGCATGCTAATACGTGGGCCGCGGACTTGTCAAGGCTCAACACCGCGTAGATATAGGAAAAATGCGGCCAGGACAACCGAAATATTAAGGCTTGCATTTTCAGGAAGAATCGAGTAGAAACCCTGAAAGTTTTTTGTGCCCTGTGTCCCTTTCTTTCTTAGCTCCCTGACCCCTACGCTGTGAGGAGTGTCTCGTGGAGGCCGGTGGACAGTCTGGGTCGCTTCGGATACCCAGCCCGAGTTCTTATACTTAGTCTGCTCGCGCTCTCCGTTCTGCTCTCCGCTCTACTCCCCGCCCATGTGTTTGCCCAACAATCTGAGGCCGATGTGTATGCTGAGGCCGATGTGTATGTCGCACAGGCCATCCTGGCCTACGACGACAAGCGTTATGAAGAGGCCCTCAGCCTTCTCAACGAAGCATTAAAACTTGATCCCGGCAACATCCAAGCCCTCTACTATGCTGGCCTTGTCTATCTGGCCCAAATGAACACGGCCCTCGCCATCGAGAGCCTGAAAAAAGCCCAAGCGAAGTCGCCCGACGACCTGTTCATCCGTTACCAACTCGGCGTGGCTTATTTCACTCTGGAGCAGTACGACGAGGCCCAGCCCCTCCTCGAATCGGTTTTCAAAGAGCAGCCTCGGCTGGAAAACCTGGGGTACTACGTCGGCTTCATGCGCTATCGCCAAAAGGATTACCAAGGTGCTCTGGTGGCTTTCCAAACCGGGGCCTCGTCCGATCCGACGATGCAGCAGCTTACCAAGTTCTACGCCGGTCTCGTCCTGGGGATCCTGGGCCTGTCCGAACGCGCGATCGTTGAGGTCGAGGAAGCGCTCCGACTCCAACCGGTGTCACCGCTCACCGGGCCTGCCGAACGCATCCGGGACACCATTGTCGAGGCCCGGGAGCGAGAGCGACGTCTGAGGGCCGAAATCCGCTTCGGCGTGTCTTATGATGACAACGTGCTTATCAATCCCCAAGCCAGTACGGACCCCTTGGCCGAGTTCCTGCGCACCCGGCAGAGCCGCTCGTTTGGCGAACTGGCCTTGCTGCATCTGGAGTACTCCTGGTTAAGGCGCGGCCCATGGGAAGCCACTGCATCGTATTCGTTCTTCGAGAGCGTCTACAACAATGACGGCACCTCGGCATTCACCCTCCAGGACCATCTCGGAGCGCTCGGGGGGTTCTACCGGAGCACCGTCGCGTCACTGCCCTATCAGCTCGGGCTGAATTACAGCTACGACTGGCTGACACTGGGCAATAACCCGTACCTCGAGCGGCACACGGCTACGGCGTTTGGCACCCTCGTGGAAGATTCAGGAAACCTGACGACGCTCATCGGTCGCTTGCAATTCAAGAATTTCCTGCAGGACGCTGCAATTCCACCGGCGCTAAACGTAGACGCCAGGAACTGGATGGTGGGCCCGGTCCATGTCTTCCGGTTTGCCAGTGACCGGCATTTCATCCGGATCGGCTATCAGTTCGACTTCGAAGACGCGGAGGGGAGCGACTTCTCCTACATTGGGCACCGGGCTCTCACCGGAGGCCAATACACCTTGCCGTGGGGGGAGACCAGACTACGGTACGATTACGAAGTCCATTTCCGCTTGTACGACAACGTGAACACGTTCCCTGCTGCTGAGGGAGATTTTCGGAAGCGCAAAGTTACTGAGCAGTTGCATTTCTTTAGAATTGAGAAGCCTTTGTCCAATAGCCTGACGCTCTCCATCGAGTATCAAGGCATCTTCAGTCAGTCCAACATCGCAATCTTCAACTTTCACCGGAACGTCTTTTCGCTGTTCATGACCTGGACGTACTGACCTGCACGTTGCGGCAGAAACAAGAAAGCGGAGCGTTGCGGCCTAAGGTGTGGGGATTGAAGCTAGATCGTATGGATTGTTTGTCCGGGGGTCCCGCTATTTTCTCGGGGGCGTGCCGCCCTGAGCGGGGATTGCTAGATTCCCCGGAAGACCCCCGCCCGGCTTAGGGGTTACTAGAGGCATTGGGAGACCCCCGCCCAGGTTAGGGGTTATTAGAGTCGTCGGGAGACCCCCGCCCAGCGTGGGGGTTCCGGCTGTCGCTGAAAGTGCCCCGCCCGGCACAGCGTTGTTTCCGGCATTCGCCGAAGCGCCCCCGCCCGGCGCAGGGTTGTTTCCGGCATTCGCCGAAGCGCCCCCGCCTGACGCAGCGTTGTTTCCGGCATTCGCCGAAATTCGCCGAAGCGCCCCCGCCTGACGCAGCGTTGTTTCCGGCATTCGCCGAAGCGCCCCCGCCCGGCGCAGCGTTGTTTCCGGCATTCGCCGAAGCGCCCCCGCCCGACGCAGCGTTGTTTCCGGCACTCGCCGAAGCGCCCCCGCACGACCCAGCGCTGTTTCCTGCACCCGCCGAACCACACCCGGCCGCCACAGCGTTGTTTCCGGGATTCGCCGAAGCGCCCCCGCTCGGCGTGGTGTTAACCGGTCTCTCCACCAGTATCAGAGACCGTTCCGTTTTCTTCGCCTCCTGAGTCTTTCCTGCCTCCTTCGTCACGTCCTGTTCCTGAAACCCTACGGGGGCCGGTAACAGGGCGGTGAGGGCCTTCGCCTGGGTGAGCGCCCTGGCTTGCTCTTTTTCCTGCATGGCCTTCTTCGTTTTATCCGGGGTCTCCAGATGCTGATACGCCGGCTTGAGGTTCCGGACGATCTGATCCACTGCTAAAGCTTGAATGGAGCGGATCTGGCCCACCAGATTCCCTGTGACAATAACGCTTTGGAAGGCGTTCACGAAGATCGGAGCGGTAGGCACGCCCTTGGCGAAGACCTCGACAGACCCTTTGAGCACATAGATCTCTGTCGCGAGCGCTGGCGTGACTTCTACGATAAGCACTGTGCCACGGACCCCCGCGACGGCGTTGGGCGTGCGCACCTCGATGGTTTCGCCTGGATTCATCCGCGAGCGGACTACGGCCATGCTAAGCTTCCCTATCGCCAAATCTACGATGGACTGGCGACCTGGCTCTTCAGTGATAGTCAGTTCCGATAGCTCTCGAACGGTGATCAGGGCCTTACCGCCCAATAGCACTCGGGCCATCGAGTGCTCTTTCGTACTGATGTGGTCACGGTAGAACAGTTCGTCCCGAAACTTCAGCGGAGATGATTGCAAGGGGACAGCGGCCCTGGTGATTGTGGCTTGCCCGGTGAGGGTGGTCACAACCCCAATTCCATGCGGGTCTTCGGCCTGAACTGGAGTTGGCCAGAGGGTGGTGAGGAACAGAAGAACTGCGAACCTGCCAACCATTCTTCCTCCCATGTGCATCCCTCCTCTAGGCCGGATCGCCCGGTGGCACCGCCTTGGTCGGTCTACGACGACCATCCGCTGGGCCCTCTCTGACCCCCCAACTTGTGAGTCATCGGTCTTGCGCTGGTATGGCTATCATTTGGTGGTGGCATAAATCAAGCTCGGCTCTCCAAGCTATCCAAAAAGATAGAACCTCTGTCTTTCATGTAGATAAACTTCCGAGGAACCCGGAAATGAGTGAAAGACGAGATGCCCATCGCTGACAAACGTTATAGTGCAGAGGCTTAAGTTATTGGATTTGCAATGGATTTGCGGAACCGTATGCGGCCATCAGGCGCTCGAGCGTAGCCACATCTCTAGGTGTAAGGTCGACGAAACTGAAGCCGACCTTCTCCCCGGAAGTCCAGACGACCTTCCCCTTCACGCCGATCAAGAGGGCGCCGTCTTGCGCCTCGAGCTGGAGCGGTAACACCTGGCCCACCGTAAACCCCTTGGGCAAATCGTACGCCGCGAGGCCACCGCGGCTTAGATCGATGACGGGCGCGTGGAGGGTCACCTCTGCGTCCAAAATCATAACAGTGATTTTCACGGCAATTCGCTCGCTCTGACGTCTGCTCGACTCGGCGATGGCGTAAATCTTGACCGGAATCTCCTTCCCCTTGATCTTCACCTCTCCCAAGTAGCGCGTAATGAACTGTCCCTTCACCTCTTCATAGGTAGACTCGCTGATGATGATGGAGACGTGGAAATCCTTGGTAATGCCTTCCAGACGCGAGCCCAGATTGATGGTGTCCCCAATGGCCGTGTACTCGAGGCGCTGTTCGGACCCGATGGTTCCCACGACAGCGTCGCCGGTGTGGATGCCCACCCCACAACTGAGGTCGGTGCCGTACTTGGCACGAAACCGCCCAGCCAGAGGCTTGAGGTTTTCCTGGGACTCCAGCGCCGTCCGCACGGCTTGCGCCGCATGGTCCGGCTGGTCGAAGGGCACATTGTAGAGAGCCATGACGCCATCGCCAATGTACTTATCCACGGTCCCGCCGTGCTGGAACACCGCGTTAGTCACGACTGTGAAGTATTCACGAAGGAAGGTGACCACATCCTCCGGCGTCATCTTCTCCGACATGGAGGTGAAGCCCCGGATGTCCGTGAAGAGGACCGTCATCCGCCGACGAGCGCTCGCCAGGTTAGCATCCTCCTTTTGGCGGACGATCTCTGCGACCACGGCCGGCGAAAAATAACGGGACAGACGCTGTTTCGCACGCTGCTCGCGGATGAAGTTTTCCACCACGGTAGCCCCATAACCTAAGATCAATGCGGCCGGCACACCTGCCACGTCCATCCACAGGCGTGCACCAACGAACATGGCAAAGGTGGCTACGGTATAGACGGTCGCTAGGAAAAGGATCAGGCTGAGAGCAGGAAGAGGACGCATGCGATCCGTCACCCATACCCCCAGACCCCCACCTATGAGCGTCAACACCACAACGACCCAGGCCGAAATCCGTGACAATGGAACCCCCTGGAAGAGGGTCTCCAGAATATTGGCATGGATCTCGACCCCAGGCATGTTGCCGCGCGGGGCGAAGGCGGTGGGAAACACATCGTGCAGGACAGGACTCGTGGAGCCAATCAGAACGATAGATCCGGCGAACAGATCAGGCTTCACCTCGCCTTGCAGCACTTGGTAATAGGGGATCGTCAGAAACGTATGCGGTCGCCCTTGGTAGTTGATGAGAATGGACCGCGTGAGAGGCAGCGGAGCGGCTCGAATTCCGGCTTTGACTCCGAGGCGATAGAGGTGCAGATCGAAGCTCGATAGCTCCACGCTCTGGAAGACGCGGGTTAGCATTGTTGAACGCACGAAAGCGTCCTCATCCGGAATGACTGTCACGAAACCGTAGGCCGCCGCCTGCTGGCGGAGGACTGCAATCGGGGGATTGAGGTTTTCCTTGAAAGTATAGGGGCCTTTGACCTCTGTAAAGGCCGAGCCGAGCACGACATTGCCTGCCCGCCCTACGGCCTCTGCAAACTCCCGATCGTCTTGGGAGCCTGTGGATGACGGCTCGGAGAAGACGATGTCAAAGCCGATCGCCGCCGGTTTTCCCCTGCTTGCGATATCTAAAAACTGACCGTGGAGGGCCCGTGGCCACGGCCACTGGAGGACCAGCTCATCGAACGAGTCTTCATCGATCGAGACAATCACGATGGGTGTTTTCGGCTTCATGGGTCCGCGTAGGTCGAAGTGGACGTTGTAGGCCCACCGCTCGACTCCCTCCAGGAGACCCCCAAAGGAGACAAGCGCCACCACCAGCCCGCAAAACGTTCCACGTAGCCAGAGACGTGCTGACTTTTTCTGCCAGTCCGTGGCTAGACCTTCTTGGCGAGAGGGATCTTGAGGTCGCGGATCTTCTTGCGCAGGGTATTCCGGTTGAGACCGAGCAGCGCAGCGGCCTGGTTCTGGTTGCCGTGGGTCTCCTCCAACACCAACGTGATCAAGGGCCTTTCAATCGCCTTGACCAACAGCGGATGGAGATCGGACCCCGCCCCCAGCTTCATGCGACGCACGAAATCGCGAAGCTTTGCGCCGATGAATTCCTCCAGTCCCAGTTCGTGATGGAATTTCGCCGTCCCGCGAGGCGTCTTGTGGCCGTTGCACAAGGCTTTCAGCGCCGCAGTGGCGCGACGGAGGAACGTGGTGCTCCCAACCAACACCATCTGGGGAGTCCCCCCCAACGAGTCATTCAACACCTTCAGCTCGGTGGCCCAATCTTTACGGGATTCGATGATCACCGCATCGACCCGGTGCTTGGGGGCTTTCCGGGCCGCCGATGCCGCGTCCTTGGCGATGGTGACGACGCACTCGGGGCAATCCTGGCGGTAGAGCTCGGCGAGGTCCGGATTGGCGGTCAGTACGAGCAGATGGACAACCTCACGGGCAGGCATGCACGCTCCCGACGTTCTTGACCGGAGAGGAGCGTACTATTAGCAGCCCGACAGAAACCTGTCAAGTGCAGAATGCCGTCGCTCGGGCCTTGTCTAAACTTTTCAGGATTGAAAGATCAGATGCCCGTCCTTCTCGTCCACCCGCACCGTCTGCCCTTCTTTGACGGTGCCATCCAGGAGCCTGAGCGCCAAAGGATTGATGATCTCCCGCAGCAGCAGCCGCTTGAGGGGCCGGGCGCCGTACACGACATCGTAGCCGGCCCACGCCAGGTGCTCCTTGGCGCGGTCCGTGAGGGCCAGCGTGATGTGTTTGTCCTGCAACCGGCTACTCAGCTGTCTGACTTGTAATTCCACGATCGCCGCCAGTTGCGCGGGCGTCAGCGGGTGGAAGACGACGATGTCGTCAATGCGGTTCAGAAACTCGGGACGGAAGTGACCACGCAGCACCTCCAGAGCACGGTTCCGCATCTCGGCTTCGTTGCCGTCCGCCGCGGCTTCCTGGATCTCTCGACTGCCGACGTTCGAGGTCATGATCACCACGGTATTCCTGAAGTCCACCGTTCGCCCCCTGCCGTCGGTCAGCCGGCCGTCGTCCAGCAATTGCAGCAGCACGTTGAGGACGTCAGGGTGCGCCTTCTCGATCTCGTCCAGCAGGATGACCGTGTAGGGCCGCCGGCGCACGGCCTCGGTCAATTGGCCGCCCTCATCGTAGCCCACATACCCCGGCGGGGCCCCGATCAGCCGCGCGACCGCGTGCTTCTCCATGTACTCCGACATGTCAAGCCGGACCATCGCCTGCTCGTCGTCGAACAGGAACTCGGCCAGCGCCCGTGCCAGCTCGGTCTTCCCCACGCCCGTGGGCCCCAAGAAGATGAAGGATCCCATCGGCCGCTTGGGATCCTGGATGCCGGCCCGCGCCCGCCGGACTGCGTCCGACACCGCCACGATGGCCTCGTCCTGCCCGACGACCCGCTGCCGCAACCGGTCTTCCATCTGCACGAGCTTCTTCGTCTCGGTTTCGATCAACCGCGTCACGGGAATGCCGGTCCACTTGGCAACGATCCGCGCGACGTCATCTTCGTCCACTTCCTCCTTGAGCAGCCTCGTCTCGCCATGCAGCTTCTGGAGGCGACCGTTCTCCGCCTTCAACTGCTTCTCCAGATCCAGGATCCGTCCGTAGCGCAGCTCCGCCGCCCGACCGAGATCGCCTTCGCGTTCCGCGCGATCCGCCTCCATGCGGGCCTGTTCCATCTTCTCCTTGATCTCGCGGATCTTCTTGATGGCGTCCTTCTCAGCCTGCCACTGCGTCGTCAGCGCGTCGGTCTCCTTGCGCAACTGGACGAGCTCCCGCTCGATTTTTTCCAACCGCTCCTGTGATTGGGTATCCTTGTCCCGCCGGATGCCTTCCCGCTCGATCTCGAGCTGGCGGATGCGGCGCATGCGCTCGTCCAAGGGCGTGGGCATGCTGTCGATCTCCATCCGCAGGCGGGAGGCGGCTTCATCCACGAGGTCGATCGCCTTGTCAGGCAGGAACCGATCACGGATGTACCGCTTGGACAAAGTCGCGGCGGCCACGAGCGCCGCGTCCTTGATCCGCACCCCGTGGTGGACCTCGTACCGCTCCTTGAGGCCGCGCAGGATCGAGACGGTGTCCTCCACACTCGGCTCAGCCACGTACACTGGTTGGAAGCGGCGTTCCAGGGCGGGATCCTTCTCGATGCGTTTCCGGTACTCGTCGAGCGTGGTCGCTCCGATGCATCGGAGATCGCCGCGCGCGAGCGCCGGCTTCAGCATGTTCGAGGCATCCATGGCGCCTTCGGCCGCCCCTGCGCCGACCAGCGTATGGATCTCATCGATAAAGAGGATGATCGAGCCGGCACCCTCTTCCATCTCGCGCAGCACCGCCTTCAGCCGCTCTTCGAACTCGCCGCGGAACTTGCTGCCGGCGACCAGGGCTCCCATGTCCAGCGCGACCACGCGTCGCTCCTTGAGCCCCTCCGGCACGTCGCCGTTCACGATCCGCTGCGCCAGCCCCTCCGCGATAGCCGTCTTGCCCACCCCGGGCTCACCGATCAGGCACGGATTATTTTTGGTACGCCGAGAAAGGACCTGGATCACGCGGCGGATTTCTTCATCCCGGCCGATGACCGGATCGAGCTTGCCCTTGCGGGCCAGGTCCGTGAGGTCGCGGCTGTACTTCGCCAGAGCTTGATACTTCTCTTCCGGTTCCTGGTCCGTGACCCGCTGCGTGCCTCGAATGGCGGTTAAAGCGCTATAGAGCCGGTCTTTGGTCACGCCGTGGCGCTTGAACACGCCGGCGGCCGAACCTCCGGCGTCTGTGATGGCCAGGAGAAGGTGCTCGGTGCTGAGGTATTCGTCCTTGAA
>VBOO01000048.1 GCA_005877505.1 Nitrospirota bacterium | reverse complement strand
TAAGGGAGGGACAAGGGCACCCTATGGGTGAGAACCACACGCCGGGGATGAGCCTGAGCGTCGTCATCCCATGTCGGAACATGGCCGACCAGCTTCCCTGGCAGCTATCGGCGCTAGCCCGCGAGAAGTGGCAGGGGTGGTGGGAGGTGGTCATCGCCGATAACGGATCAACGGATGGGACGCGCAAGGTCGCCGAGCGGTTTGAGGATCGTCTCCCACGCCTCCTCGTCGTTGACGCCTCGGCGCGGCGCGGGGCATCGTATGCTCGTAACGTCGGGGCGCGCGCGGCCTCAGGCGAGGCGTTCCTCTTCCTCGACGCCGACGATGAGATTGCGCCGGGCTACTTACCCGCGATGGCCGACGCACTGGCGCATCACGACTTCGTCGCGGCCTGCCGCGATAGTGAATCGCTCAACACGGGGTGGGTCCGGCTGAGTCGGCGCACACACCCGTACGAGCAGTTCAGGAACCATTACGACTTCTTGCCCCACGCGGGCGGGACGAGGGTTGGCGTTCGGCGCTCAATTTTCGAGTCCGTGGGGGGCTTTGATGAGAACCTCCTGAGGGGCGAGGATGTCGACTTCTGTTGGCGGGTGCAGCTCGCGGGGATACCGCTGCGGCTGGTCCCGGAAGCGATCGCGCGAGTCCGCTACCCGGATAGTTTTCGCGGCATGTACCGACAGGCGCGCCTCTCAGGCAGGGGCGATGCTTTGCTGTACCGCCGGTACCGAGCGGTCGGTATGCCGGGCCGCTCGATCCGGGACGGGCTGAGGGAGTGGCTGAGGCTACTACGGCGGCTCCCTCACATCCGTGGGAAGGCGGGCTGGGCGCGCTGGGTGCGGAGGCTCGGTCAACGCGTGGGCCGGCTGGAGGGGAGCCTGCGCTATCGCGTCATCTACCTGTAAGCTAAGCGGTCGGCCACGAGGCCAACCAGCTCCTCGAGCAGGGAGTCGTTTCATGAGTCTTGAGGCGTTCCCGGCGGACCCAGGCCTCCCTCAGCTGAAGATCGCCAGCGATCCTGGGCTGATGCGAGAGGTGTTCCGAAGACACCTCTGTCCGCGCCCCGGCAAAGTCTATCACATCAGTGATTGCCATCTTTCCTGGGTCCGCTACCTTCCTGGGTCCGCTATCTTCGGGGCGTCCGCTGCACGCTTCAATACACCCTGCGCCTCGTGGAGCCCGGGACGGGTCGCACGCAGAATCAATGGGTGAGCGGAGTGATCTATGCAGAGGATCGGGCCGAGCGGATCTGGCAAAAGCTTCGAGCCGTGCATCCAGGGCAGGAGGTCCCGCAGGCTTTCCTGACGTTCGAACCGGTCTCCTTTATCCCAGACCTGAACATGGTCGCGCAGGTGTTCCCCTACGACCGGCGACTTCCAACCCTCCCAATCGTCATGACGAGGCCGTCGCCCGACCTCGAACATCGGTTCTTCGCCTGGTTGGGGCCAGGTGATTGGTATGCTACGGTCTGGAACGTCCAACCGATCCGGTACCGGGCAGGAGCGAGAGCGGTCCTGCTGTACGAGGCGGAGATCCAGGATGCCGTGACAGGGAGAAGAGAGAAGAGGCGCTTCTACGTGAAGGTGTACCGCGGCGACGAGGGGGAACAAACAAATCAGGTCCTCCAGGCGCTGTGGAAAAGGGCTGAGGCTGGAGGAGACGGATTCACTGTCGGCAGGCCGGTCGCCTATCTGCCTGGCCTTCACGCCCTCTTGCAAGAGGAGTCCCCCGGGACCACGCTCGCGGAGCTCCTTCTGCAAGACCGCTCAACGTCCTTGGCTGCGCGCCGGATCGCCCGAGCCTTGGCGATCTTCAATCAAGATGGCGTGGCCGCGACGCGGCGCCACTCGCGAGAGGACGAGATCTCCGAACTGAAGTGGGTGGGGGACCTTCTCCAGTGGGCCTGTCCCCACCTGGCTGCGGAGATCGACCGAATCATTGGTGCCGTCGTTGCAGGCCTCGAAGAGGTCCCGTCAGGGCCGACCCATCGGGATCTGACGCCTGATCACATCCTGCTGGAGGGTGACCGCCTTGCCCTCATTGATCTCGACTCCTTTGCTGAGGCCGACCCGGTCCTCGATGCCGCCACCTTCTTGGCTCATCTTTGCAGTATGCCGTTGCGGTTCCCCGTGACCCACGACCGGGTACAACTGGCCACGCGGGCCTTCGCCGAGGAATACTTCTCCCACGTTCCGCGGGCTTGGCGCGGGAGACTCCCCCTGCATTACGCGGGCGCTGCCCTGAAGGCAGCGGTTGGCTTCTTCCGACGCCAGGAGCCCCGCTGGTCCGAGAAGATCGCCGCCCTGGTGAAAGAAGCGAGGGATTCCCTGGACGGTCGGCTCTGGTAGTAGAGACTGTCCCTTTGCTATAGTTGCCCGGTTCATATGCAATCACAACCGAGTGCAAGAAGGAGGGAGGGGTCGATGAAATCAGCAGGGCGGTTCGCGTTGTTGGCGGCAGTTGGGTGCGTCACGGCTCTTGGCAGCCTGGTCTTGTTGTCTGATGCGGCCTTTGCCAGAACGGTCAAGGGGCACATCGTTGATGTGGTGGCTGAAAACACCAGCAGTATCACGGTGACGGTCAGGACGGAGGGCGGTGACACCAAGACGTTCAAGGCTCCCGATTGGAGACTGACGGCGAACCTCCACTTCAATGAGCCGGTGACCCTTGAGGTGGACGATCAGGGGACCGTGAAGAGCATCACGGGCGAGTGGCAAACGAAGCTCAAGGAGATCCTGAAGCTGAAATAGCCCGCTACGAGAAGTTGCGGTAATCCAGAGAGGGGAAGAGGTTGTCCTTCTCTTCGATGTCTTTCAGCCCGGCGGAGTCGATGCGGCCGGCTTTGAGCTGCTCGTAGAGGCGGGTGAACCGCGCGAGGTGCTCCTTCGTGCGCTTCACGGCGTACTCCACGACCGTCCCCGTCTTCATGATGAAGGCCCAGTCAGAGCTCTGCGCCAGCAGAAGTTCGCGTCCAGCCTGGGTGAGGGCGCGCCGCCTCTGGCCGTCCGGCCGCGGAAACGCATGCGTCAATTCCTCCATGCGCCGCGCCGCTGTGTGCAGGTGGCGGTAGATCCAGTCGTTGCTGCCGTTCAGCCAGACCTCGTGGTAGCCCTTGTACCCCCAGGACGAGCCGCAGGGCGTGCAGACCTGGTTGACATCATGGCGCTCGAGGTATTCGGCGGGCGTGATCGGCTTGACGGCTTGCTGGTCGTAGTGCAACTTACGGAAGAGGAAGTCCAGCCACTCCGGCCCCTCGAACCACCAGTGGCCGAACAGCTCGGCGTCATACGGGGCCACGACGATCGGCGGGCGGTCCATGACAGGGGCGAGCCATTCCACCTGGCGCTCACGGTTGAACATGAAGTTGCCGGCGTGACTCGCGGCCTGCTCCAGGGCACGGGCGCGGTCATACACCTGCTTCTGATCGGTCTTGCCGGTGATCCGGAAGTACTTGATGCCGGTGTTGATTCGCTGGCCGTCCACGTGGATGTACGGCCTGATGTAGTCGTAGTCCAGGTCCCAGCCAATGTCGCGGTAGTAGTCGCGGTAGGCCGGATCGCCGGGGTAGCCCTCTTCGGCGCTCCAGACCTGCTTCGAGGAGTCCAGGTCGCGCGCGAAGGCGGCGACGCCGGCGGGGCAGAAGACCGGCGCATGCACGCCGTACCGCGGGCGCGGGTCGGCGTACAGCAGCCCGTGGGACTCGGTGAAGAAGAACTGCAGGCCCACGTCCCGCAGCACCTCGTCGAGACCGGGATAGAAGCCGCACTCCGGGAGCCAGATGCCGTGCGGCGGCCGCCCGAACGTCTCTTCGTAGTGCGCCACCGCGGTGCGCAACTGCCCGCGCACGGCGCTCGGCGCCACGTTCAGCAGCGGCAGGTAGCCGTGCGTGGCGCCGCACGTGATGATCTCCAGCTTGCCCAAATCTTGGAGGCGCCCGAAGGCGCTGACGAGGTCGCGCTCATACTCCTGCGTGAACGCGTGCCGGCTCTGCAGAAAGCGCTCCAGGTACATGGTGGCGAGCCGGTGGAATTCCGGTTGAGACACGGTGCGACGCACTTCCTTTGACGCCAGCTCGATCAGCCGGTTCAGGTGCCGTTCGTAGCGGGAGATCAATAACGGGTCCCTGAGCATGGAGATCAGGGGCGGCGAGAGGGTTGCCGTCAAGCGGAAGTCGACGCCGTCCCGCACCAGACCGTTCATGACCTGCAGGAGCGGGATGTAGGTGTCGGTGATCGCCTCGTACAGCCAGTTTTCCTCCAGGAAGTGCTCGTGCTCAGGATGCCGGACATAGGGGAGGTGGCAGTGCAGGACCAAACAGAGATAGCCTGTCGGTTGGGTGGTCATCGTGATGCCTGGGGCCACGAGCTTGGGGACGTCCCCATGGCGGATTCAGCCGCGAGCCTTGCCTGCTCGCGCACGCGGCGCTCCAACAGGGCGCGAAGCTCCTCGGCGGACAGCCCTCCACTGAGGAGCGGGGCCGGGACGAACTCCAGCGCCCGCGCAGGATCGGGCTTCCGCCGGCGGACGAACCGCACGCGCATCCAGCGCTCCTCGTCCCGATTCGACACGCCGGCTCGAGGGGTGTGCACGACGTTCGAGCGGGTGATCGCGTGGAATCGGCCGGTGCGGGCCACGAATCCCAGGTCCGCGCAATAGGATTTCTCAGCGGACCAGAGGCGGACGTACCAGTTGCGGGCGTCGAGTCCGATGTCAATGTCGAAGGTGTGGTGGGCGTTGGTCCCGTCGAAGTGGATCAGCGAGACGTCGTAGAACCGCAGGACGGCCCGCGCGCCATGCATCTCAGCGCCCAGCGCGTCCTGGGCCTGACGCAGGCTCTCCGGGGTCACCTCCCAGTAGCCGAACAGGAGGAACGGGTCCACCACCATCAAGACCAGTTCGGTCCGGCCGTAGCGATCTGGCAGCTCAGGTGTCATGGTCACGAGTTATCACCCATTAAGCTTCTCGCCTTTGGAGATCACCACGATGCCCGAGTCGGTCACCGTGAAGCGCTTGCGGTCGGCCTCCAGGTCGTAGCCGATCTCGGTCTTCAGCGGGATCGCGACGCCCTTGTCGATGATGGCGCGGCGGATCCGGCAGTGCTCTCCGATCTCGACGTTCTCCATGATGATGGACTGGATCACCACGGCGCGGTCGTTGACGCGGACGCTCGCGGAGAGGACAGAGTTCTGCACGCGGGCGCCGCTGATGATGCACCCGCTGCTCACGATCGAGTCGAGGGCGATCCCCAGGCGGCCGCCCGGGAACTCCTCGGCGAAGACGAATTTCGCCGGGGGGAACTGCCCCTGGTAGGTCCGGATCGGCCAGTACTGGTCATAGAGGTTGAACAGCGGGTCCACGGAGACCAGGTCCATGTTGGCCTCCCAGTACGCGTCCAGCGTCCCGACGTCGCGCCAGTACTTGACGGCCTTGCGGTTCTCGTCGCGGAAGTTGTACGCGAACACGCGGCGGCTGCCGATCATGCTCGGGATGATGTCCTTGCCGAAATCGTGCGTGGAGTCGCGCTCGGCGTCCGCCAGCAGGTGCTCGTGCAGGACCGAGGTCCGGAAGAGATAAATGCCCATCGAACAGAGCGCGCGCGTCGGGTCGCTCGGCATGGAGGTCGGTTGTGCGGGCTTCTCATCCCACCGGGTGATCCGCGAGCTGCTGTCCACGGTCATGACGCCGAAGTTCGAGGATTCCGCCAGAGGGTATTCAATCGCGCCCACCACCACGTCCGACTGCGTCTGCTGGAGGAAGCTGTACATCTCCCTGTAGTTCATCTTGTAGATGTGGTCCCCGGCCAGGATCAGGACGTACTCGGGTTGCTTGTCCTCGACGATGAACCAGTTCTGGTAGACCGCGTCGGCCGTGCCCCTGTACCAGTCCTGGCTGATGCGCTGCTGGGGCGGAAGGGAGAAAATGTACTCGCCGACTTCGGGGTTGAAGACGTTCCAGCCACGGCGGATGTGGCGGTCCAGGGAGTGGGATTTGTACTGGATCAAGACGATGATGTTGCGCAGCCCGGAGTTGATGCAGTTGCTGAGGGTGAAGT
Organism: Nitrospirota bacterium; assembly: GCA_005877505.1. GTDB lineage: Bacteria > Nitrospirota > Nitrospiria > Nitrospirales > NS-4 > NS-12. Next base: position 1,674 of record VBOO01000048.1, on the reverse strand, counting down.
CAATGATCCGGTATTTGCCGCCGAAGGGGACGGCGGGCTTGGCGCGGTCCGCCGTCAGCGGGTGGAGGCGCTCGCCCCGCCCGCCGGCCAGGATCATGGTTAGGATGTTTTTCATGGGAGGGGTCATTGTAGCGGATCATTGACTTCCTTTCAATCGCGCCCCTAGAATTCGCAGCAGCGGAAGGCGGACCCAAGGAGTGGACGAGACCAGCGCCGACGCAAGCATCGTGATGCGGGAGGTGACCAAGCGCCACGGGACCACGGTGGCGGTGGACCATCTCTCCCTCACCATCCGCAGAGGGGAGTTCTTCGCGATTCTCGGCCCCAGCGGGTCCGGCAAGACGACGACGTTGCGTCTCCTGGCCGGGTTCGAGCAGCCGGACGCCGGGGAGATCTTCATCGAAGGGCAGCCCATGCAGGGCGTCCCACCCAATCGCCGCCCGGTCAACCTTGTCTTCCAGAACTACGCCCTGTTCCCCCACTTGACTGTAGCCCAAAACGTCGCCTTCGGGCTGGAGATGAAGGGCCTGCCGGCCGCCGAGATCGGCCCGCGCGTGGCCGAGGCGCTCGCAATGGTGCGGCTGGCCGGGAAGCAGGATCGTCTGCCGTCGCAGTTGTCCGGCGGGGAACAGCAGCGGGTGGCGCTGGCCCGCGCCCTGGTCAACCGTCCCGCCGTCCTCCTGCTGGACGAGCCGCTTGGCGCCCTGGACAAGCAGCTCCGGCTGGAGATGGAGGTCGAGCTGAAGGCGCTGCAGGAGCGCGTGGGCATCACCTTCGTCTGCGTGACCCACGACCAGGAGGAGGCGCTGACCATGTCGGACCGCTTGGCTGTCTTGCATCACGGCCAGCTCTTGCAGGTGGGCACGCCCGAAGAGGTCTATACCGCTCCAGCCTCGCCGTTCGTTGCCAACTTCATCGGGATGTCCAACAGCCTGCCTGGCAGGGTGCAGGCGATTGACGGTCAGCGGGCCACGGTCGCTGTCGAAGGGATCGGCCTGGTCCACACCACGGCATACAGCGGTTTGCGTCCTGGGGCGTCGGTCCTGGTGACGATCCGGCCCGAGCGCCTGCATCTCTCCCGTGATCCGGCGACGGACGGCTCTCTGAACCTGATCGCGGTGCGCATCGCCAAGGCCATTTACTCCGGCATTGAGATGCACTATCTCGTGACGCTCCCGAACAGCCTGACCTGGAAAGTGCGGTTACCCAACGCCGACGGCACGGCCAAGCGATTCCATGCCGGCGAGTCCGCCTACCTGAAGTGGCGGGAGTCCGAAGCCGTGCTGCTGCCCGAATGACGTCCTCTTCCAAGCCCACCTTTCCCTGGCTGATCGTTCCGCCGGCCACCACGTTGGTCCTGCTCTTTGGGATCCCGCTGGCCCTCGTCTTCGCCGTCAGCTTCGCGTCGCGGGGGACGTATGGAGGGATCGAGTGGGCCTTCACACTCGGGAACTACACCAGCATCGCGGACCCGCTCTATCTGCGCATCTTCTGGCGCTCCCTGTGGTTGGCTGTCCTCACGACGGTTATCTGCCTGGTCATGGGCTTTCCCCTGGCCTACGTGATCGCGCGCGCGCCCAAGCGCTGGCAGGGCGTCCTGCTGATGCTCGTGATCATTCCGTTCTGGACCAACTTCCTGGTCCGCACCTACGCCTGGATGTTCATCCTGCGCTC
>VBOO01000017.1 GCA_005877505.1 Nitrospirota bacterium | reverse complement strand
CTGCGATTATGTGTGACTACTGCCGATGAGTCTATCAAAAAAATGGACTCTGACCCCACTCAGTTCAGGTCGTCAATGCCTTATAGATCCGCGGCAGGCGCTCGGGCAGGCTCTCGATCCGATCGATGATGAGGTAGCAGACCTCGCCGTACATCCTCTCGATGTACCCGCGGGCTTCCCGATCCACCGTGATGCAGAACGGATGCACGCCCATGGCCTTTGCCTCCCGCAGCGCCGCCTTGGTGTCCTCCAGGGCGTACTCTTCCTGGTAGGCGTCGTCCAGCGGGCGGCCATCGCTCAGCATCACGAGGAGCTTGACCTTGGCGGCCCGCGCCGACAGCCGCCGCAGGGCGTGCCTGATCGCCGCGCCGTCCCGGTTCTGCACCAGGGGCCGGACCGCGTCGATGCGCCGCCACACCGATGGCCCGTACCGCTCGTCGAAGTCTTTCAGCACCAGGACTTGCACGTCATGGCGGGACTGCCCGGAATACCCGTACACCGCGTACTGATCGCCGATCGCCTCCAGCGCCTCGCACAGCAGCACCAAGCCTTCCTTTTCGACATCAATGATGCGCGCGCCGCCTGGCCCGATTTGCTGGCCGGTGGAGCCGCTCAGGTCCACGAGAAACGCCGCGGCCACGTCCCGGTCACGCCGGTCTCGGCGGATGTACACGAACTCCGACGCGCTGATGTGAGCCTTGCGCTCGACCAGCGCCTCCACCGCCGCCTCGATATCCACTTCCTCGCCGTCCGCTTGGCGGCGCATCCGCCTCAGAGCTGGCGGGCGGATCCCTTCGAAGTAGCGGCGGATCAGGCTCACCACGCCCCCGTACCGGCTCCGGACCAGCCCGATAAAGTCCTCCGTGCCTTCGGGAGCCGTCTGCTCGACGACCCGGCACCAGCGCGTCCGGTAGTCTTGGATCCGGCCATCCCATTCGTCGTAGAGGAACGCGCGCATGCCCGGCAGAGCAGGTAAAGCAGCGCCAGCTTCCTCCTCCAGGATCACACGCGCATCGTCCGCCAGTGACGCCGACGGCCGTCCTTCCACCGGCGAGGGAACCGATGCCGCGTCACGAAGCACGCGAGGCCCCTGCTGGAACCTTGATCCTCCCGACAGGGATGGTTCGCCGCGGGAGCCGACACCTCCTTCGGGTTCCCGCACACGCGTAGCATCCATGACCCCGCGATGGGCGAAGGTCGCCACGGGCCGATAGGCGCCCCCTTGCTCTTCGCCGGATCGCGGTTGGAGCGGCCGATTCGCATCTTCGGAAACCCCGTCAGGAGGCGTTGGCAGTTCTTTCGCGGTGAGCTCTTCAATCAGCACATAGGCGCGATGGACCGCCCGGACGACGTCCTCGGCCGTCGCCTGCGGAATGGCGACCGCCCGCAGCAGCGCCCACGCCCGCTCCACGACGTCCGCCAGCGCGTCGGGGACGCGGACTTCGTCTGGATCGGTAGCTGACATCTCCAGCAACAACTCGACGATCAGCTCGCGGACCGACATGCCGTGGGTCAGGGATCGCCGGGCGACTTCCTCTCGCGCCACGGCTTCCATGTCGCGCCGCAGACCCGGATACTCCGCCTTGAGACAGGCTTCGATGCGGGCGTCCTCCGCCATCATCCAGAGGTCTCGGATCAATAGCGGATGTGGATACAGGTGGAAGAACTCTTCAAGAGACATCGGCGACGAAGCGGAGGCGCGGCCATAACGGAGCCCGGCCTGGGCGGCCAGGTCCGCCAGACGGCTGAGTGGCAGATCGTACGTGCCATATTCCAGGTGGCCGGCCTCGTGCGCGGTCAGCACCTTGTACATGCGTAGGTTGTCCTCTTTGGACGGGTAGCGCCGCATCCGCGCGGGCAAGGCGATCGTGCTCTCGTCCCCCCTACTTTCATCAAGCGGGCGGATCGTCACCGGACGGCCGCTCAGTCCCTCCGCGAAGAGCTTGAGCACGCGGGCCACGCTGCGCAACGCCACGCCGCTGGCGGCCTCTTCGATCGCCTCCAGCGCCTTACGGGTCTCGACCGCAAAGTAGGCGCGTGCCGCCTCGGGATTGTACGCCAGCACCTCCATCCCACCGCGGTACCACTTGTCGAACCGGTCTATTATCACGAGAGGGGGCCCCGCCAAAGGCGCCCCTCCCGCACCCACCCGCGCGGGCGCGTCCGGATCGGCCAGGTCGATCACCTCCGGCGCGCGGCGCAGGAAGGCCATGGCCGCCGCCGCGTCCCGCTCCGCAATCAACGTCCCGTACTGGAGCACGCGTTCCTGCCACTGCGGGTCGCGGATTCGGCTCAGCCATCCAGGCGCTCCGCCCAGGAACTCGACGGCCTGTTCGGCCGAGTGCTCTGCCAGCGCGCCGCCAAGCGCCAGCACCCGCCGGCGCACCGCTGGCGGGGCGAGATCCCCCAGCAACGCCGGGCTCGTCCGGAAGAAGGCCAGCGCCGCCATGTAGTCAGGCTTGCCCAGGCTGTTAGGCGCCACGAGCTTGACGCCGACCGATACCCAAGCCTTCAGATCCTCGCTGCACAGGACCTTCAGGATCTCCGGACCACGCCGGAGGTATTCAATCCCCAGCACATAGTCCAATTTGGCCAGGTCCGCCCCGATCTGCCCCCACAGCGGCAGGGCCTCCACACCCGCAGCGGCCGCCACCCCCGCAGCCTGACGGAAGCCTTCCAGCGCCACGTTGGCGTCTTGTTCCGCCAGCTCCAAGGCCAGCGCCAGCGCCGGCCCGGCGATTCCGGACCCCATGGCCTGCAGGAGCCCGGGACTCTCCTTACAGAATTTGATCGAGGCGGCGCCCGACTGCTCGTTCAGCGAAACGGCGAGATCAATCCAGGCGACGACCGCCTCTCTCGGAAGGAGCGCCACAACCTCGGGCAAGGCCTCGACGGCAGCGGACGCAACCTTGCGGGATTCTTCCCGCAGCTCGGTGAGCAGCTCGAGCGCGGCCGCTGCGCGCACGACCTCTGCCAGCCGGCCGGCAAGCGTCGCCGCCGCCGTCCGCTCGAGATCGTCCGCGAGAAACGCCGTCAGCTTGTTGACGATGGACTCGGCACTCACGCGTAGCCCTCGCAAAACCGGCGGGATTATAGCACACGGCACTCAACGCTGAACGCAGAACTATGAATGATGAACTGGACTTGAACCCGGAACAGCGACATTCAGCGTTCAGCATTCAGCGTTCCGCAGAATGCTGTCTCCACGCTGCATGAGGGAGCCCGTGGCTGAGCCCAGCGAAAAGGGTCTCGAGAAGATGGGGAAGTTCGTGAAGGATTTACGGCGAGGGGACGCGCATGCCGGCACCAGGCGCCAGGCGCTCAGAAACCATCCTGATCGTCGTAGTCCCGGCCCTTGGGCAACGCGTCCAGCAGGTTCTCCCGCTCCTTGTCCTCCGGATCGTAGAGCAACCTCTGGATTTCCTCGTCGCTCAGCGGCTTCATAATCGGCCCGACAGGCTTCATCTTCCGCCTGGCCTTGCGTTTCGCCTCTTCCGGATCAGCCGGCTGCGAAGTCTCCTCATCCCCTCCCGCTTTGTTGGTCTTCTTCTCCTGATCGTCGGTATCCATAATGTATCCCCTCAAAAGACTGCTGTGACGATCTCGCGCAGGCTGCGCTGCATGTCGGCGTCGTCTGTGATGGGCCGGATGATCGCCGCCTCGCACGCCGCCTGGGGTTTGACCCCGCTTTTGATCAACTGGCCGGCATAGATCAGCAGTCTGGTGCTGACCCCTTCTTCCAATCCATGGTTCTTGAGATTGCGGACCTTCTCGCCGACCGTGACCAGGCTCACCGCGACCTCTTTGCCCACGCCGGCTTCGCGCTCGAGTATGCGGGCTTCCAGATCCCGCGGGGGGTACGAGAACTCGATCGCCATGAAGCGCTGCTTGGTACTCTGCTTGAGATCCTTCAGCACGCTCTGGTAGCCGGGGTTGTACGAGATGACCAGCAGGAAGTCGTCCACCGCCTCGATCATCTGCCCCTTCTTCTCGATCGGCAGGAGGCGCCGGTCGTCGCTCAGGGGATGGATGATGACGGTCGTGTCCTTACGGGCTTCGACGATCTCGTCCAGGTACACGATCGCGCCGTGCTTGACTCCTAGCGTCAACGGGCCGTCCACCCAGACGGTCTCATCGCCTTTGAGCAGGAAGCGCCCGACCAGATCGGAGGCGGTGAGGTCCTCGTGGCAGGCCACAGTGATCAGGGGACGGCCCAGCTTGTGCGCCATGTACTGAATGAACCGGGTCTTCCCACAGCCGGTCGGGCCCTTGAGCATCACCGGCATCCGCGCCGTGGCAGCCGCCTTGAATAGCCCGATCTCGCCGTTCACCTCGGCGTAGAACGGCTCGGTCTTCACGCGGTACTGCTCGATCCCTTGCTCGAGTCCTTTCGCCATCCGCTTCTCCCCCACCGGCAAACTCAGTGTCCTATAATATAGGAGATGGTGGTTCTCCCACAACTCCTTCGATTATGCAGCGCCTCTGGCGCCCTCGCGGCGACATTGCTCCTTGCCGCCGGATGCGTCACCTCCGAGCTGGTGCCCACCGAGTTGGAGTCCCAAATCGCGCGGGATATCCCATTCGAATCCATTAAAGCGGAGCCGGAGAAATTTAAAGGACGCGTGGTCGTCCTCGGAGGCAAGGTGCTGAGCGCGAAGCGGCTGAAGGAAGGCACGCAGATCGAAGTGCTCCAACTGCCATTAGATAAGGCCGACGCGCCGGTCATGACCCTCGCGCAATCCAAAGGCCGCTTTCTGGCCTACCAGGAGGGGTTCCTCGATCCCGCCACGCTGCCGGCCGGTACGGCCGTTTCCATGATTGCTGAGATCACGGGAGCCAAGACGCTCCCGCTCGACGACGTCGAGTACGCCTACCCGACGATGAAGGTCCGCACGCTGAAGATCTGGCCGGAAGAGCGCTACATCCGGGTGTGGCCGTATCCGTATTACCCCTACTTCTATCGCTATCCGTACCACCCCTTCTATCCCTATTGGTGGGATCCGTGGTATTAACCCTCTCGACATTTCTGTCCTTTTGGAGTAACGTGCCGCGCAAGCATTTGCCCGTAGCCAAGCTGGTTGCACATATCGGCGCCGGTGTTTGGTCGAAACTTTCCGTTCTCGCGGCAAGAGTAACCTTTAATTTTGTGAGCCCGATACCTCTGGAAGAAGGCTCCAACAAGAAACCTGTGTGGAAGGCGCGATGTGGACGGCACGACATGGAAAGAAGCATTTGATCCGACGAGCTAAGCGCTATAAATGGAAAGGGACTATTCCGAAAGCGTAATCAGGGATTTTATTTTTCAGATCCTATTTGACCGTATCGGTAAGATGGGCACCATGAGAGGGGAAGCGAAAGTGGCCTCTTTCAAAGTCAAGGGGAGCTTTGGCGGTGGTATCTGTTCGGTGGAAGGTGCTCTCGACTATACTCTACCCACGGGGAGCAAACACTCACACAAAAACGACATCCTCATAGAGACAGCAAGCGGTAAGTATATTGTTCTCGAAGTGAAGTTCCTCTCCTCCGTTACTGACCAGTTCAAGGCACGGTCGTTTGACATGCTAAATCTCAAGCATAACTTTGGGAAACAGATAGTAGGGATCATGGTTTATTTAGACGTACCTAGAGCAGGCATCAGCGCTGAGCGAGCACGTGCCATATGTTATCCTTTTGACCACTTCTTTGGTCTCGAAGCTCAGGATAGCCAACATCTACTGGATCTTGTGAATCCTGGAAATCTTGAGAAGTGGGAGCCACTCTTAAAGGCTGTTGAAGCGGAACTGACTGGACCATCGTAGCCAGTCACCTACGCTGGGCTGATGATGAAGGACTCGACGAGACAAATTGGGTGGTAGGCGAGCTTGGCGCGGCGGAGGCCCAGCAATCCTGAATCGTCCAGCGTGTTGATCAACTCGTAGGACTCCAGCTCGCGGCAGAACTCGCGGAAGATATACGTCCCCAGTCCCTTGACGTTGCGATCGGCGATCTCGAACTAAATGCAGAAGACTGCCTCCTCACACTGCCCTCTCCATGACCCGTTGCATCGACCCATTGCATCAGTGGAGCAATGGGTTCCCCCGGCAACGGGGTCCCGAGCAATGGGCGCCTCGGAGGGTCAAAGTGGGGGTGTTCTCAAGGCCTTACTGTGAAACTCGAGCAGTGACGAGGCCGGACCAGCGAGAAGTGACGACGATCGGTCGTGAGAATCTCACGGATCTTCAATCGCTCGGCTAGCGCGACCAGAGAGGCGTCCACGAATCCCAGATTGGCGTCGAGGTATTTCTCCATCACCTCGACCGTCCTGGCTAGATCTTCCTTCTTCAGAAACTCGACTTTGACCTCGCCGCGCTGGACCGACCGAGCGAACTGGACCTCCGCCGAGGCTCCCAAGTGCGTGCCGATCAAGTAGCAGGCTTCAGGAAGAACCGTCACAGGGACAACTAATAGCACACGCGCCGTATCCAGGAAGGCACGGACACGATCGTGCCATGCATCGTCCTGATCGGCCATGGCATAGAGAGGGCCGGTATCGACAAGGATCGACCTCACCGTTTTCGGCCCGAGCGCGGAGAAGTCCACAACAGTTCTTCCGCGCGCTCCGCGACATCTTTCCTCCCGCTCCGTCCAATCCCCAGAAAGCGCGGCAGAGGCCCAGCAATCCTGAATCGTCCAGCGTGTTGATCAACTCGTAGGACTCCAGCTCGCGGCAGAACTCGCGGAAAATATACTGCGACAGGCCCTTCACGGCTCGGTCGGCGATCTCGAACAAGATACAGAAGGTCGAGGGAGAAAGGGGATAGCCGAACGTGTAGGCCGCGATCCGTCCTTCGACCTCGACCACGCGTCCGATGAGACCTAAATCAGCAGCG
>VBOO01000016.1 GCA_005877505.1 Nitrospirota bacterium | reverse complement strand
CCCACCGCGGCATGGCTGACTTCCACGGATGGGCCTCGATGGGCAGCCCGACCCCTCCCTTCTTGATTCGCCAGAACAAATAGGATTCCTGCAGTTGAGCGATCGTCCCGGAATCCCTGAAGTTCGCCGGGGGCGGATTCCACCCGTCAGAGGCGGGCCCATTGCCGTTGAACAGAGCCCCGTGGCACGGCGAGCAATAGGCGGCATAGAGCCCCTTGCCCATCATGACGTTCATGAAGAATTCTTCACCCGGGGGTTGGCTTGTATAGCGATCGCGTAAAGGGTTACGCTAACAAGATCATGTCAATGGGCAGCCTCCACTTTTTCCCTCTCACGCTTCCCTTTATTCTCGCGTTCGTCTTCCTCATCGGCATCGTGGTTGCCTTGATCGAGATCGGCATCATCCAGTACGCGTACGTGAAGATGGGGGTGAGCCGACGGCATGTCTTCGCCGTGCTGATCCTCACGCTCCTCGGCAGCTATATCAATATCCCCGTCGCCGAGTTGCCTGCAGAGCGGATGATTGCAGACCGGGAGATCACCTTCTTCGGAATGCAGTATGTCGTGCCTCTGGTTGAAGAGGTGCCCCGAACCGTCATCGCGGTGAATGTCGGTGGGGCGATCATTCCGGCCCTGCTGTCTTTTTATCTGATCGTGAAGAAGGGAATGTATGGCCGGACCCTATTGGCGGTGGCGGTGGTCACGGCCGTCGTCCACTGGATGGCCTACCCTGTCGAGGGAGTAGGGATCGCCGTGCCGATCTTCATCCCCCCGCTGATAGCCGCTGGCATCGCGCTCCTGCTCGCACGGCATTCTGCTCCCTCGCTCGCCTATATCTCCGGGAGTCTGGGGACGCTTATTGGTGCGGATCTCTTGAACCTCGACAAGATTCAGGGGTTGGGAGCCCCCATCGCCTCCATTGGGGGCGCCGGGACGTTCGATGGGATTTTTATGAACGGGCTCCTGGCGGTGCTTTTGGCGTAAGGTGTGGCGACACTCTCAATGAACGGGGATCGATACCGGAGATGATCGGCGGCACCAATACTGTGAAGGACCGAGGACTCGTGGCGGTCCCGTTGGTGTTTGCGACCGTGATGGGGCCGGTCGTCGCGCCGGTGGGGACAGTCGTCGTGATTGAATTGGCGGTAGAGGACGAAACCGTCGCTGTCGTGCCGTTGAATTTCACCTGATTGGCTGACGGCGTCTGGCTGAACCCAAATCCTTGAATCGTCACGGTAGTTCCCACAAGCCCACTCCCTGGCGTCACGACAAAAATGCCGATGTTGCCGGTGCTGCCGCCGCCGGATGAGGTGAAGCGCTGAATGGAGATAAGATTGCCCACCACATCGTAGGTGTAAACAGCCACATTTCCCTGCCCGTCTATGACAGCCACCAACCTTCCTAGTTCGTCATAGAAATACTGCGCCTGATCGGGTGGGTTGGGCGGGTACTGCCAGGCTCGCGTGACCGTGCAGGCCGCAAGCCCAAGAACCAGGACACTCGCGGAAAGTGTCATCAGGGCCCACGAGACTCTCGGCTTCATGTGTGTCCTCCTTGAGCACGAAGGTTGGCGTTCAGGCATGGGAGGCAGATTACGCGGCGAAGATGAAAAATTTATGAAGGAAGGATGAAGATTTCTTCAGCGTTCGATGCCCTGTTAGACAGGAGGTTGCAGTGCATTGTTAAAGTGGCGGATGAGGGACGAGCGCGGGCGTTTCACTGCAGCAGGTACTTCTGCATGAACAGCACCGATGCGTAGAAGAGGTAGTCCACGTTTTTCTTCTTCGAGAAGCCATGCCCCTCGTCCTTGGCCAGCAGGTACCAGACCGGCGTGCCGTTTGTCCGGATGGTCGCCACCATCTGTTCGGCTTCGCTGAGCGGCACGCGCGGGTCGTTCTTGCCCTGGACAATGAAGAGTGGCCTCTTCAGCTTGTCCGCGTTGTGCACCGGCGCGATCCCCTCCAGGAACGCGCGCATCTCCGGGTCGCGCTCATCGCCGTACTCGGCGCGGCGCAGGTCCCGGCGGTAGCTTTCGGTGTTCTGGAGGAACGTCACGAGATTGGAGATGCCGACGATGTCCAGCAGGCAGCGGACCCGGTCGTTGTAGAGCGTCCCCGCCACTAGCGCCACGTGGCCTCCATAGCTGGCGCCTCCCACCATCACGCGCTCCGCGTCCAGCTCCGGCCGGGTCTTGATCCAATCCAGCAGCGCGCCGACGTCCTTGTAGGCGTCTTGCCGGAGCCGGCCGTTGTCCAGCTTGAGGAAGGTCTTGCCGTACCCGGCCGACCCGCGGATGTTCGGGTACAGCAGAGCGACCCCCAGCTCGTTTAGCCAGTAGTTGTCGCGCGCCAGGAAGTGCGGGCGGGCCTGGCTTTCCGGGCCGCCATGGATGCTCACGGCGACCGGGCGCTTGCCGGAGAATCGGGCGGGCGGACGGTACAGGAAACCGGAAATCGGGAGTCCGTCGAAACTCTTCCAGCGCACGAGTTGCGGGTCAGGAAGCGTCTCGGTGATCAATCCGCCTGTCTCGCTGTGCGTCCATCGCTCGACGGTGCCCGTGGTGACGTTGTACGAATACGCGTCAGCCGGGGTGCGCACTGATTCGAAGGTCAAGCCGAGCTCGGTGCTGTTGGCGTGCCACTGGAGCCCGCCGATGACGCCGACTGGAAGCTTCGGGACCGGCCGCTCCCGCCCTGTCGCCGTCTCCAGCACATGCAACACGCTCACGCCGTCTTCGTTCGTGACGAAGGCCAGCCACTTCCCGTCCCGCGAGAGGTCGAAGTCTTCAACCCCCCAGGTGATGGGGTCCGTCAGCGAGGTGTGCCGCTTCGTGGCGAGGTCCAGGTACGTGAGCCGGTGAAACTCCGCGTCGCGGTCGGTGGTGACGTACAGCCCCTTCCCATCCCGTGAGAACCGCCCCCCGCCGTAGGAGACCGGCGCGGCGCCGCTTTTGGGCGTGAGGAGGGTGCTCTGCCCGGTCGCCACGTCGAACACCCACAGGTAGCTCTCGTTGGCGGAGATGAACTCCAGGACGAGCAGCATGCGGTCGTCCGGCGACCAGTCCAGGGCCCGCCACCCTCCGCCCTCCAGTTGGGCCAGCAGCCGGTCGCTGCCGGGATCGACGGGTCTGATGATGTAAAGATCGGTGTCCTTGCCATTGCGTCTGGTGGAGCTGTAGGCCAGCCGATCGCCGGAATTTGAAAATACGGGGGAGCTGTTCCGGGCCTTGCCGTCGGTCAAGAGGGTCACGTCGCCGGTCTCGAGGTCATACCGATAGAACTGGTAGAACTCGTTCCCACCGGCATCCTTACTGAAGACGAACCATGGCGCGTCCTTCGGCGGGTACGCGGCCCCGTGGACCGGATCGGAGAAGAAGGTCAGTTGCGAGCGCGCACCGCCGGGGAATCGGACCTGGTGCACCTGCACCGTCTCGGCGAAGCGCGTGCGGATGAGCATTTCGCGCTTGGTGGGGTGCCAGCTCAAAAAGGCCGCCCGGCGGAACTCTGTATACCGGCGCACCGCCTCGGCGAGCGAGGCCGGCACTGTGGGAATGCCTTCGGCGATCAGGTTGTCGCCGGGGGGGATGGAGGCCTCTTGGGAGTGAACTGATGTGGCAAAGAAGAGAAGGAGAAAGCCACCGCAGGCAATGCGTCTCACGGCAGGCCAGGAATCCACCGGGACACAGTTTTGCAATACGACTCGTAAGAGGTCCCGAACAGGCGCCTCAAGGTTGGCTCTTCGTAGTAGACGACGAAAAGATGGGCACACGCAAGGAGGAATCCGGCATACAGGAATAGGACTGCCGACTCGAAAAGGAAAGCCTCCCCGAGCAGGATGAGCGTGAGGCCCACATACATTGGATTTCTTAGATGGCGATACAGGCCCTTCACAACCAATTCCTTCGGCGGGTCGATGGGCGCCGGTGTGCCTCGGCCGGTGAAGGTGAAGTCCCAGGCGCACCAGAGATAGGTCACGGCGCCCAGCAGGATGGGAAGCAGCCCAACGACCCGCGCGGCGCCGATCTCGAACGAGAACATCCGGATGTCCCAAGCCAGCAAGAGATACGGAACAAGAACCATTGCCGTCCCGGGGACCAGGATCGTGAAGAGCACTGTTTTAATCGCGACCAACACGCTCCGCGACCGCTCTTGGTTACACTTATTTCTTCGTTCCCATGTACTTTTCCCGCAGCGCCTCTTTGTCGCTATGATGTCGGTCCTCCATGGCGCGCATGTCTTGCTTGCACTTGTCATGGAGCGCACGCCGTTCCTGCTCGTGTTTGTCTTCCAGTTGACGCATCTCGTTTCTCAACTGTTCGTGCATTTCCTTTCTGCCCTGCTCGCCCTGCTCAATCGGGAACGACGTGCCGGTCGTCAAGGCCAGCGTCGCTGCCAGCACAAAGCCGCTCATCCCTACCGCCTGTCCTATGCGAGTCATGGTATCTCCTTTCCTGTTGGCCATGGTGATTAGTGTGATTGATTCGCCTTGCGAATGAGCTTGAGGAGCACCGAGCGGTGGCAGCGGGTCTCATCGTCGCAATAGCAGCATACGGTGATGGGTGTGCGCTTTGCGATCTCAGCCAGGAGTTTGATGACTTGGCGCGGCCCTGTGCTCTCCATCTCCTTCCGGTAGTGTTGGAAAAACGCTGTGACGGGCATCCCGGACTTCAAGATCCGCGAGAGCAACGGCCGGCTGGGGGCCAGGGTCGGGAGCCAGACATCGAAATAGTTTTTCCGGGCGTAGTCTCGTTTGCTGACGCCCCGCGGTAGTAGCCGGACGGCGCCGACACGGAGTCCTTCGCCGCGTTGACGTGGAGTCCCTGCTTGGGCCGTTTGGACGTGCAGGCTCATGCGGCGCCTTCCCTCATCCGCCGCTCAACGCGCAGATGATGTGAATGGCGTCTGAGTCCTGGACCTTATCGGCAAGGTCCCTCACGAGCTCCTCGTTGATGAAGATCTTGATGTGCCTTCGAATCCCGTCCTGCTCGGTGACGATTCGAAAGCGAAAGCCCGGATAGCGTTCGTTCAGATCGGCCAGCACCTCGGCCAGCGTGGCCCCATAACCCTCCACGATGTGAGTGCCGCCCGTATAGGACCGCAACGGGGACGGGATCGAGACGGTCATCCCGGAAAGCCTGCAGCTTCTAACGAATAAATCTCCGGCAGGTGACGGGCGACGCATGTCCAGGCTCCCCCTTCAGTGCGGCTCCCCCAGACCTCCCCGCCGGTCGTGGCAAAGTAGATGCCGACCGGGTCGTGCGCATCCGCCGTCATGGCCTGGCGCTTGACCGTCCACCACGCTTGGTTCTTCGGCAGGCCCTTGTCCTGTCGGGCCCAGCTCTTCCCCGCGTTTCGCGTCACATACACGGCTGGTTTGCCGTCGGGACTCACCCGCGGCCACACGGTGCCGCCATCCATCGGAACAACCCACGCCGTATCGGGATCGCGCGGGTGCAGCACGATCGGGAACCCGATGTCGCCGACTTTCTTCGGCATCTTCTCGCCGATCCGGACCCACCGTCCCTCCGATCGGTCCATGCGGTAGATCCCGCAGTGGTTCTGCTGATACAGCCGATCCGGCTGCAAGGGATGGAGGCGCACGCAGTGCGGATCGTGGCCATACTCCGGTTCGGGGGTCGGAAGAAAATCCGCGCGGCAGCCTTTGTTCAACGGCCGCCAGTCCTTGCCCTTGTCCGTGCTTTCAAAGACGCCTCCCGACGACATGCCGATGTACATGTGGGCGGCGTCGCGTGGATCGATGAGGACCGAGTGCAGCTTGGGGCCGTCGGGCGTGCCGTCTTGCGGGCCGCCGGTCCACTTGCCGTTCATTGGATGCTCGTTGAAGCCGGCGACGCCCTCCCACGTCATCCCACCGTCTTCCGATCGGAACAGTCCCTGGGGCGAGGTGCCGGCGTACCAGACCCCCGGCTCGCTCGCATGACCCGGCGCCAGCCAGAAGACGTGATCGACGACGCGTCCCTGTTCGCCCTCCCCGGCTTTGCGAAAGGCCGGAGGCCGCTCAGCTTCTTTCCAGGACTTCCCGAAATCGGTCGATCGGAAGACTGTCGGGCCGAGGTGCCCGGTGCGCGCGGCCATCAGGAGCGTTCTGCCGTCGCGTGAGTCGAGCACGAGATGGTGCACGACGTGGCCGAGGAACAGGGGGCCGGTAAGGGTCCAGGTCCGGCGAGACGCATCCCCGCGCAGGATGAAGGCACCCTTGCGCGTGCTGACGAGCAAGACGGGCTTGCGTTGTTGAGTGCGTTTCATAACTATCGCCTCCGCAATTGAGCCGCGCTATTATCGTCAGGTCGAGGACGTTTAGCAACAACCAAGGCCGCTTCAAATCTTCATTTGCTTCTGGATCAGTGTGAGCCGCTCCTGAAGCGTATCTTGGGCCAGCCGTTTTGGCTCATGCAGGACCCGCCACACGGGCTCCTTCGGCGCCGGATCGCCGGCCAGCCGGGGGATCACATGCCAGTGGAGATGGGGCACTTGGTTGCCAAGCAGCTCGCAGTTGATCTTCACAGCATCGAACACGACGGCCAGCGTTCGCGAGACTTCCGTGACTTCCTCTATGAGCTGGCTGCGTTCTTCCCGTGTGAGGTCGAACAGCTCGGTCGCATGACGCTTGAGTACCAGCACGGTCCATCCAGGAAAGAACTGGTTGTCATGAAGATACGCGATAGTGAGCTCAAGCTCTGCAATTTTGTGGTCCTTCGGCGGCCACTCCCCTGCGCAGATTTTACAGGCCATCAGCCATTAGTTTCGAAGCTTCGTGGCTGCCAAGAACGCGACGTCTTTCGTAATATCAGGACCTTGAATCGTTATTGCCTTGGTTCGGTCGCATGCCTGTTCGAATGTTTTCTGCTTTTCTTTCAACCAGCCTTTTCGACGACTTGCATGTTGATACATGATGAGCCAGTTCTCCGGCTTGAGAGCCTTCCAGAACTCGGCGATATCCGCAATCGTTGCGTGCTGTGGTCCAGCGTTTTTCAACGCAATACCAGTATCAGGATCGAGGAATACGAGTAGCGGCTTTTCCCCGTACTGCTGAATCTTCTTGATAACATTCTCTATGTACTCACTGCGCGCGGAATGGTCAAATTTTTCATCAATGACATCGACCTTGATTCTTACCTGCTCTCCTAGGTTTTCGATGTTCTTAAGATTAGAGAAGTGTCCCCAGACCGCTTGTGGCAGGTCAACTACCTCATCATCCACTTGAAGTTTGCGCACAGGCC
This sequence comes from Nitrospirota bacterium, assembly GCA_005877505.1. GTDB lineage: Bacteria > Nitrospirota > Nitrospiria > Nitrospirales > NS-4 > NS-12. The sequence goes on along the minus strand of VBOO01000016.1, from coordinate 3,716 downwards.
TTTCCCGATAATATGCAACCTGCAAAACGTCTCTGATTCCATAGCGGTTCGCGAGATAAACGATGGCGCCCCATTTCACACGATCGCGACGATCACCGTACCACAGTTCTTGCACGTTTTATTCCTTTGTGCGGGAGGTGCCGAGCGGGACCCGGGCGATGTAGGGGCACGGCGCGCCGTGCCCCTACCCATGGTCACAGGAACGGCGCCTTCGGATCAAGAAGGGGGACAGGCAGCTTTTCTGCGGACAGAAAACCAGCCTGTCCCCGCTCATGCCACCTTCACTTCGACTTGGTCGCCGATCGTCGCGTTCACCAGTTTATCCGCACGGCCCTGGTTGCAGAAGAGCTCTAAGAGGTTGTCGCTGTTGATCAAGGCGGCCAGGGTTTTCGGCGGCGCATCGGCATAGAAACGCCGGAGCCCCTGCACATCGGTGTTCTTGATGCGGACCCGGACCTTGAGCAACTCAGCGGTCCCTATGGCTTCCCGCAGGAGGGTGTGACTGATGTTGGTAATGAGATTGCCGAACCGGTCAATGTGGAGGACTTCGCCCACAACCCGGCCTTCGTCGACTTGAGGCTGGCGGACCTCGAAGCGGACCGGATTGTCGATTTTGGGCCCGAATGCGTCGGTCGGCTCGTCCAGGGAGAGCCACGCGGCCGCCGGCGCAAAGAGATCGCGGCCGTGGAATGTCGAGCCGACCGTGCCCAGGAAGTACTGCTTCGCGGTCAGCTCGCGGACCTCGGCCTTCGGCTCTGAGGCGAGGATGTAGCTGAGGAGCCCGTTATCGGGCGCCAGAAAGCGATAGGAACGAGTGGTGACCAGCAGGGGCCGCCGCTCGCTGCCGACGCCCGGGTCCACCACTGCCACGTGGATGGTGTCCGGGGGAAAATGACGGGACGCGGAATGCAGGAGATAGGCGCCGGCGCGGATGTTGTGGGCGGGGATGTCGTGGGTCAGGTCGATGATCTGAGCATGCGGGTTGATGGCGAGGATCACGCCCTTCATGCTGCCGACGAACACGTCGGCGGCGCCGAAGTCCGTCAGCAGGGTGATGATGGGCGGCGGGACAGATTCAGGGCTGTCCGGCGACCGTGCCACGTTTGGCTCCGCAGGGCGGCTCTCGCACAGCCCCTACGTGTCCTCAAAGCAGATGTTGAGCACTTCGTACTCCACGACTTTAGCCGGAGTCTTGACCTCGACGGTCTCTCCCACCCGCTTGCCGATGAGGGCGCGTCCGACCGGAGACTGGACCGAGATCTTGCCGTTTTTCAGATCCCCCTCGTCCGGACCGACGAGGGTGTACCGGTGCTCTTTCCCGTTTTGGACATCCTTGACCGTCACGGTCGAGCCGAAGACCACCTTCTCGGTTGACAGGTTCGAGGTGTCAATGATCTGCGTCTCTGCCAGCTTGTGCTCCAGGTCGCGGATCCGCGCGTCAATGTGGCTCTGGCGCTCCTTGGCGGCATGGAATTCCGCATTCTCGCTCAGGTCGCCGTGGCCCCGCGCCTCCTCGATCTCCTTGATGTTCTTAGGACGCTCGACCTTCTTCAACCGCTCGAGTTCGGCCTTCAACGCGGCGTATCCCTTTTTCGTGATCGGGATCTTCACGATGTTCCTCGCTATGAATCCCCCTCACCGTCACCTCTCCGGGGCTGCCCGTTGCTCCTCGATGCAACGGGCCATGGGAGAGGGCTAGGGTGAGGGGCAGAGTGGTACTCCTGCAAGGGCTTGACGGTCAGTTTGCGTTTCAAACCCGCCTCGATGGCCATCATGGTCGCGCGGGCGCCAGCCATCGTGGTCTGGTAGGGCACGTTCTGCACCAACGCGGTCCGGCGAATGGAGGCGGAGTCCGCCTGGGAGACCTTATCCCCGACCGTGTTGATGACAAGGGCAACCTCCCCGTTCTTAATGTGATCCACGCAGTGAGGCCGACCCTCTTTGACCTTGTTCACCGTGTCCACCATGAGGCCGCGTTCGGTCAGGTAGGCGGCGGTGCCCCGCGTCGCCTCGAGGGTAAAGCCCAATTCCAGAAACCGGCGGGCTAGGGGGACGGCCGCCGGCTTGTCCTTGTCCTTCACGCTGATGAAGACCCGGCCGCTCATGGGCAGGGTGGAGCCGGCGGCGCTTTGCGACTTCAGGAAGGCGGAGCCGAAGTCGTCGGCGAGGCCCATGACCTCGCCCGTCGATTTCATCTCGGGGCCCAGAAGGACGTCGATGTTGGGGAACTTGGTGAAGGGAAAGACAGCCTCCTTCACGGAAATGTGGACCGGCGTCCGTTCGGCCGTGAAGCCGATCTGCTCCAGCGTTCGCCCCATCATCACCCCCATGGCGAGCTTGGCCAGGGGGACGCCGATCGCCTTGCTGACGAAGGGGACGGTGCGCGAGGCCCGTGGGTTCACCTCCAGGACGTAGACGGTGCCGTCTTTGACCGCGAACTGCACGTTCATCAACCCGACCACGCGGAGTTCGCGTGCCAGGGCGATCGTCTGTCGGCGGATTTCCTCCACGATTGCCGGGGAAAGCGAATAGGGCGGCAGCGAGCAGGCCGAATCCCCGGAGTGCACGCCAGCCTCTTCGATGTGCTCCATGATGCCGCCAATGACCACCTGCCACCCGTCGGACAGGGCATCCACGTCAATCTCGACGGCGTCCTCCAGGTACTTGTCGATCAGGACTGGATGCTGCACCGAGGCCTTGATCGCCTGGCCGACGTAGGCGTTGAGGCTCTTCTCGTCGTAGATGATCTCCATGGCCCGGCCGCCCAGCACGTAGGACGGGCGGACCATCACCGGATAGGTGATCGAGGCCGCGACCGCCGCGGCCTCGGCGACCGACCGCGCGGTGCCGCTGGCTGGCTGCTTCAGGCCCAGTTGCTCCAGCAACGCCTTGAACCGTTCGCGGTCCTCGGCCCGATCGATCGCCTCCGGCGACGTGCCCAGGATGGGGACACCATCCTGCTCCAACGGCAAGGCCAGCTTCAGCGGGGTCTGCCCGCCGAACTGGACGACGACCCCCAGGAGTGTGCCCGGGCGCCGTTCCGTCTCCACGATGGCGAGGACGTCCTCCTCGGTGAGCGGCTCGAAATAGAGCCGGTCCGAGGTATCGTAGTCGGTGCTGACCGTCTCCGGGTTGCAGTTGACCATGATGGTCTCATACCCCATGTCCCGCAGGGCCAGCGCCGCGTGCACGCAGCAGTAGTCGAACTCGATGCCCTGCCCGATCCGGTTCGGCCCGCCGCCCAGGATCATGACTTTTTGGCGGGCCTGCGGCCGGCTTTCACACTCTGATTCGTAAGTGGAATAGAGATAGGGAGTCATCGCCTGGAACTCGGCGGCGCAGGTGTCCACCCGCTTGAAGACGGCCGTCACCCCTTCGGCGATCCTGTGCCGGCGGATCTCCGCTTCCGGGAGCCTGAGGATCTCGCCCAGCCGATGGTCTGAGAAGCCAAGTTGCTTGGCCTCTCGCAGCAGCGGGGCCGGAAGCGGGCGCTTCGCGCGCGCGAGCCGATCCTCGACCGCCAGGATGTCCTTCATCTGGTGGAGGAACCAGCGATCGATCTTCGTCAGCTCGTAGATTTCGTCCACGGAGATCCCCATGCGCAGCCCATCGGCCGCGTTCCACAGCCGCTCCGGGTCGGGGTGCCGCAGGCGCTCGCGGATCTGCGCGACGACCTCGTCCGGATCGCCTTCAGCCAGCGAGGGGTCCGGCTCGAA
>VBOO01000314.1 GCA_005877505.1 Nitrospirota bacterium | reverse complement strand
AGGCGAACGCGTGGGCCTGGCTGCAAGACCTGGTGCGCTCGCTGCCGTCCAGGCGGGTCTTCATCGACGCCGGCGCGGGCAACGGGCAGGTGACCGCCTGGTTTGTCCCAAGCTTCGAACGCACCATCGCGATCGAGCCCAACGACTCATTGCGCGACGAGCTGCGGCGGGCCTGTCCTTCGGCGGAGGTGATCGCCGAGCCCATCCTGGAGGCGAAGCCATCCGCGACCGCCGACCTCGTGCTCTGCTCCCACGTGTTCTATTACATCGAGCGTGCCGAGTGGATGGCCACGCTCGACCGGCTGGCTTCCTGGCTCGCTCCCGGCGGCATCCTCGTCGTGGTGCTGCAAAACCCCGGCACCGACTGCATGCGCATGCTGCAGCACTTCCTGGGGAAACACTTCGATCTCTCCGGGCTCGCGCAAGCCATCCACCGCGAGCGAAGCGATGCCTACGAAGTGGGTATCGACACGGTCCCCGCGCACGTGAGCACGCCGGGCTTCGACTCGGCATACACCGTCGCCGAATTCATGCTCAACCTCCTGCACCTCCCTGACCCGCCGAGCCGCCGGAGCCTCGAAGACTACGTGCGGGCGCATTTCCGGGAACAGGCCGGAAAGTTCCGCTTCTCCTGCCACCAGGACTTCCTGAGGATTCGACGCCGTTCCTGACCGCTCGCAGAATTAGGGTCAGACTGAGGTATCCATATCAAGGACGTGGCGCCGTAGTCTTGAAGAACACGGTCCGCATTGAGCGATGATAGCAGCGAAGTGCAGCGGCTCGAACGGGCCACCCGCAGCAGCCGATGGTGATTTCTCTTCGTCTTCACGCCTGACCGTGGTACCATTGTGTCGCACAAATGACGACAATTCAGGCGAAGGTTTGCCGAAAGGAGACCCTGCAGCCATAATGCTCGTCTTCCTGATTCACGTCCGTGACCCGCAGTTTTACTCCCTTCCGGCCAAGACCCGGGCTAAAAACGGACATATCCGAGTGATGGGGTTTCCCCCGATCGGCATCATGTCGCTCTCGTCCGTGTTGAAGCGCGCGGGCCATGAATGCGTGATGTTCGACCAGGCCAACCCCGACACGCCCAACGACACGATCATTGAAGAGATCAAGCGCTGCCGGCCAGCTCTCGTCGGATTGAGCTTCCTCAGCACGACCAGTTACCCCTACGCCAAAATCCTAGCCCGTCAGATCCGTGCGACCAATCCGGAAGTGAAGCTCGCCTTCGGCGGAGTCTTCGTGAGCCTCAATGCGCCGCTCGTCAAGCTGCAATGTCCTGAGGTGGACTTCGTCTGCCGCGGAGACGGCGAGCAGCTCGTTCTTGACCTCCTCGACCGTCTGGATGATCCGCACGACGTCGCCGGGCTGACCTGGGCGAAGGACGGACAGGTCGTCAACAACCCCAATCGGACCATGGAGCGGCATCTCGACCAGTGGCCGTTTCCGGACCGCGAGAGCCNCCATGCCGCTCGACGTGCCGGCCGTCCTTTCCATGAAGCGGTTCACGACGATGCAGACTTCACGCGGCTGCCCCTGGCCCTGCGTGTTTTGCGACATCCCGATCTTCAATGAAGGCAAATGGCGCTCCCGGAGTCCGCAGCACGTAGTGGATGAGTTCAAGCATCTCCAGGCGCTCGGCTACGGCTCGGTCTATTTCGTGGACGATCATTTTCTGTTGCAGCCAAAACGCATCGAGGCGATCTGCAAGGGCCTGAATGATCAGGGCATTACCATTGAATGGGGCTGCGAGGGCCGGGTGGACTCAGTCGCCCAGCACCTGTTTCCGGCCATGGCCAAGGCCCACTGCCGCACCATCATGTTCGGCATCGAGAGCGGCAGCCAGAAGATACTCGACCGGTTGAAAAAAGAGCAGACGCTGGCGGAGGTGACCACCGCGGTCATGAACGCCAAACGAGCGGGCATTGAGATCGTGCACGGGTTCTTCACGGTCGGCAATCCGGACGAGACGGTCGAGGACATGCGGGCCACGTTCGACTTTGCGTCCCGGCTTCCGTTGGATACGTTCGGGTTCAACCGGCTCTGTGTCTATCGCGGGACGCCGCTCTGGCAGGAGTATGTGAAGCGGGGCTTGGTGAGCGAGCGGGATGACTGGTACAAGTATTTCAAGTGTTCAGCGATCGATCCGACCTGCCTTTCCGGCGAGATCATCAACGACGAGCGCCGCGCAGGGCTGAGGCGGTTGTTTCTCTATAAGCTGCTGCATTACCCCGTTCAGACCTACCGGCTGCTGCGGCGGTTCCTCCGCTACATGCCGGTGCGCGACGTCGTCTACCTCATCACCAAGCCGTTTCTGGGGAAGGGGCAGGGGGCAACGAAGGCCGAAGTGCTCTCTCGAGCCGTCGAGCATGGGCAGATGAAGGACGCGGCTGCGCAGTTGACGCAGATGACCGACGACATGCTTGACCACGTATTGCAGGAGTCCAGGGCCGAGCGCCTCCGCATTCAACAGGAAGCGGAAGGCTCGCGCGAGTTGCCCATGGTGGAGAACCGGTAGGCGCCCGCTGGGTCAGACTGAAATTCCCCCAGTCGCTTCGCAGCCAGCCCGATTGCATAGGGAATCCCCTTTGCTGAGGAGGGTGCGATGAAGAGGCGGGGATACTGGCTGGCGATGATGGTCGGGGTGGTGATGGTGGAGTATGGATTGGAGCGCACGCTGGAGGAGGCCGCTGAGAAGACGGCCGACACGGTCAAGGACGCGGCGCCATAGTTGAGCACATTGCACCCGGCAGCGAGACCTCCTTTCAGAAGATCAGGGGCACCACACTACCGTGCAGCGTTGAGCAGGGTGGGCGAGCAGCCGCAATTGTGTACCGGGGGAGGCTGTACCGAGAAATTATCGCCTGGAAAGTGCTCGATGCGCGGGACGAAATCGTCACAAAAAGCCAACTCACCGGCCTTGTAGGAGATCTTCGAGGTGATCGTGAAGTTGGCTTCATCCTTCACCGTTGCAAAGTACAGGATGTTCTCGGGCCGGGCCGGAGCACCGCTCGGAGGCGCTGTCCCGACACGAAGTCTCCCGACATAGTCGCCGCCGGTCAATTCCAGCGCGATCGAAGCAAAATCGTTGGGCACCACCGGTCTCCCCCAGCAAGCGGGTGTCTCTCGTATATCTTCAAGTGTGTCACGACTGTGCGGCCTCCTTACGCACTCGGAAAAG
>VBOO01000038.1 GCA_005877505.1 Nitrospirota bacterium | reverse complement strand
TTTCGATGCTCGGAGGTGTTGGAGGCGGAGCGCTGACGATGATGTTGATGGCGATCGGGGGAGTCGCGGTTTGCGCCAGCACCTTCGGCTCGGGCGGCGCGGGGGCTCCCTGCTTGACCACCAGTGGTTCCGCGGCGCGCTGGAAATAACCCAACTCGGAACGGATGGTGTAGGGGCTGCACCCGGCCTGGGTCGGGGCCTGGTTCGTGAACATCGTCGAGCCGTCGGACCGTTCACACACCCACAGCTCAGACTCGGCGGGGGCTGGAAAAAGCAGGAAAAGAGCGGAGAAGAATAAGACGAGGAGGGAAGGGCCGGCGCGTGACATGCAAATAGTGTACGCCGGTCTCCCCGGGCCAGCAAGCGCCGTTCACCCTTCGACCAAGCTCAGGGCGAACGGCATTTCTCCGTTCGTGCTGAGCCTGCCCTGAGCCTGGTCGAAGGGTCTGTCGAAGCACAGCAGACTTTTGCGCGTGGTTATATCAGTTCCACGGTGCCGTCGTGCGCGTTCACCTTCACGCGCCGGCCAGTGGCGATGCGGCTGGTCGCCTCCTCGACGCCGACAATCGCCGGCAGTCCGATCTCCCGTGCAATGACGGCCCCGTGGCTCAGCACGCCGCCGATCTCCGTGATCAACGCCCCGGCCGTGAAGAAGAGCGGAGTCCAGGAGGGGTCGGTGTAGCGGGTCACCAGGATCTCGCCCGGCCGCAGTTCGGCATGGTGTGGGTCCGTGATCACGCGCGCGACGCCTTCGGCCTGGCCGGTCGACACCGGCGTGCCGCGCAGGACCATGGTGTGCGCCGGGCGGGCGGCCGGCAAAGCTGCGTCCGGCGCGCCGCGGGTCCCGATGATCAACGGAGGCGGGCGGCGCGTGGTCCATTCCCGCCATTCGCGCTCGCGCGACTCCAGCATCGCCTGGGTCCACGTCACCGCGCCCGTTTCAGCCCAGGCCCGCACCTCGTGCTGCCGCAACCAGAAGACGTCGTCCGCCGCTTTGAGATGTCCCGCCGCGACGAGCCGACGGCCCAGTTCCCGGTACACGCGCCGGGCCTGTTCCAGGCCGAGCAGCCAGGTGTATTTCATGGCCTCCCGGAACGGCAGCCACAGGACATACCGCTCGTAGAGCAAAGAGAAAAGGCCACGCAGCGGAACCGGGAGCTTCCGCCGGACGGCTGTGGCGGCCGCCTCCCGCCGACGTTGGCCTTCCGCGAGCATGGTTGGTGGGCTCGGGGCGCTGGCGGGATGGCGCAGATAATTGGTGACGGTCTGCAGGAGAAAGCTCGGGTCCTCGCGCCAGCGCGGCGTCGAGAGGTCGAGCTCGACTTCCCCGCGGTGCCCATGCTGGTCCAGGAACTGCTCGAACCGCATCCACCAACGCCGTCCCTCCTCGGTCCTCTGCAGCGCGCGCGACTGGGTCTCGGGTGGGGTGTTCTCGAAGACGTCGGCGAGCGGTCGCGCAGCCTGCGCAAGGGCCCAGAGGTCGAGCGAGACTGCCGTGGTGGGATTGTGGGGGATGCCTTTGGCGAGGTCGTCAAGCAGGTCAGGCTGGATGCGTCCGTCGCAGAGGCGCTGCAGGGCCGTATGGAGAAACATGGCCAGGCCGAGGTGCCTCAGGCCGTCTTTGGTCGGGTCCGATTCGTCGGTGAACTCGCGGTCCAGGTTTGTGAGCAGCACGGAGGAGGCATCCCGGTCGAGCGGGCGGCGGACCAGCGCCCGCAACCGCTCGGTCGTGCGCGTGTAGGCGTCGCGCAGGTTCACCGGCGTGCGGCGGCGGAGCAACCACCACAGCGACCGCAGGCCCATCCGGAAATAGGCAAGGTGCAGCGTGAGCCGCGCAGCGGCGGAGATCCGGACGGGATTCAGGCGCTTCGCCCGCGCCAGTTCCGCGATGGCCCGGCCCTTGCTCCGGTCCACCGCCTCCAGCAGGTGCAGTTGATAGGCGATGCTCGGCAGGTTGATGTAGGCGGAGAGGTCCATGTAGGGCCGGCCGGCCACGAACGCCATGGGATTCAAATCCAGGATGAGCGGATCGCTGCGGCTGAGGCCCCCGACCTGTCCGCCGAGCATCGGGCCGATGTAGCGCGCCAGGACGTCGCGGCCCAGCGGCTTGGCGACGAAGGGGAAGACTTCGCCGAAGTTGATGTCTGACAGGACGCCGTCGCTCTGCCCCGCCGCCAACCTCGCCGACCGCTCCACCAGCCAGTCTTTTATTTCATCAGACACGGATTATTTGTGCGTCGGTGTAGGGGCAGACCTCTGTGTCTGCCCGGAAGAAGGGCAACCACATAGGGTTGCCCGTACAAAATCCGTCGATCCACGCTTGACGTTTAACAGGTCTCTCCCGCGCGCGCAAGCGGACTAACTTCCTATGACACTCTCCAGAGAGGGAAAAGGTTTCAAGGTTGACGGGCGTGCTGCTGAGGAGGTACAAGGGCGTCGCGCGTGACCACCACCACCGTCATCGTCTTCGCCGTCGTGTACCTGGGGATGATCCTCGGGGCGCTGCCGTTCGTCCAGCTCGACCGCAACGGTATCGCGCTGCTCGGGGCGATCGTCCTCGTGGCAACGGGCGATGTGAGCCTGGAGGAGGCGGGCCGCTCGATCCACGCGCCCACGCTCATTCTATTGTTCGCCTTCATGGTGCTGTCGGCCCAACTGCGCCTCAGCGGCTTCTACACCTACGTCACATACCGGCTCGCGACGCTGCCGGTGGCGCCGCCGCTGCTGCTCGGTGCGCTGATCGGCGTGGTGGGCGCGCTGGCCGCCGTGTTCAGCAACGACATCATCTGTCTTGCGATGGCGCCGGTGCTCGCGGACGCCTGCGTCAAGCGACGGCTCGACCCGGTGCCCTATCTGCTCGGGCTGGCCTGCGCGGCCAACGTCGGCTCGGCCCTCACGCTCATCGGCAATCCGCAGAACATGCTGATCGGCGAGTCGCTACGGCTGTCCTTCGGCGGCTATCTGCGCGAGGCGGCGGTGCCCGTGCTGCTCGGGCTCGCCGTGACCTGGGGGGTGATCGTCATACAGGTAGGCGGCCGCTGGGAGTGCCCGGCCCCGTTGCTGGCAAAGCAGGCTGCGCCCGAGCGGCGCGAGGAGGGGCCTGCGGACTTCGACCGCTGGCAAACGGCGAAGGGGCTCACCGTGGCAGCCCTCCTCCTCGTCGTCTTTCTCACCGCGCCCTGGCCGCGGGAGCTTGCGGCGCTCGCGGGCGCCGGGCTGCTGCTCTTGAGCCGCAAGCTGCATTCGCGCCGGATGCTCGGACTTGTGGATTGGGAACTGCTCGTGCTCTTCGTCGGGCTCTTCGTCGTCAACCGCGCGTTCCAGCAGACAGGCCTGACGGCCGAGGCCGTGCGTGCGATCGCGGGCTTCGGCATCCACCTCGAGCAGCCGGGCGTGCTGTTCGTGACGGCGTTCCTGCTGAGCAATATCGTCTCCAACGTCCCGGCGGTGATGCTCCTGCTGCCGCTGGCGACCCACCCGATGGCAGGGACCCTGCTCGCGCTCGCGAGCACCCTCGCGGGGAACTTACTCATCGTCGGGAGCATCGCGAACATCATCGTGGTGGACGCTGCCGAGCGGCGGGGCCTGCGCATTGACTGGCGCCGGCACGCGCGCGTTGGCGTGCCGGTCACAATCGCGACGCTCGCGATCACCGGCGCCTACCTGTGGCTGCGTCTCGCGTGACCGACGCTATTCGCCGGCCAGCACCCCCATGCGCCGGTACTTCTGAAAGCGCCGCTGGAGGAGGTCGTCGAGCGGGAGCTCCAGCAGCTCGCTGAGGTGGGCCTCGACCGCCTTTTTCACGGCAGTACAGATGGCGGTCGGGTCCCGGTGGGCCCCGCCGAGCGGCTCGGGAACGATCTCGTCGATCATACCCAGGCGCAGCAGGTCCTCGGCGGTCGTCTTGAGCGCCTCCGCCGCGTCCGGCGCCTTCTGCGGATCATTCCACAGGATCGCCGCGCAGCCCTCGGGCGAGATGACCGAATAGACCGCGTGCTGCAGCATCAGCAGACGGTCGGCCACGCCGATCGCCAAAGCCCCGCCGCTGCCGCCTTCCCCAATGACCACGGACACGATCGGGACCTTGAGCGCGGCCATCACCTGAAGGTTGCGGGCGATGGCTTCGGACTGGCCGCGCTCCTCGGCGCCGAGGCCGGGATAGGCGCCGGGCGTGTCGATGAAGGTGAGGACTGGCTTGTTGAATCGCTCGGCCAGGCGCATCAGGCGAAGCGCCTTGCGGTACCCTTCCGGATTGGGCATCCCGAAGTTCCGCTGCACCCGCTCTTTCAGCGTCTTGCCCTTTTGCGGTCCGATCACGACGACGGAGCGGCCGTTCAGACGCACGAGACCCGCCACGATGGCCTGGTCGTCGCCGTACAGGCGGTCGCCGTGCAGCTCGAGAAAGCTGTCGCAGATCCGTCCGATGTAGTCGAGCGTGGACGGCCGTTGCGGATGCCGAGCAACCTGTGTGCGCTGCCAGGGGGTGAGGCCGGCGTAGATCTCCGCCTGGAGCTTGTGGAGTTTCTCGCGGAGCTTGCGGAGGTCGTCCTGCGCGCCGGACTGCCCCTGGCCCGCGGAGGTCAGTTTTTCGATCTTCGCCTCGATCTCGGCGATGGGCTTCTCGAAGTCCAGGTATTCGCGCATCGTGCCGCTCGCTAGTCTAAGGAAATCGTGCCCTTGCCAATGAGAGCTTCCACGTCGCCGACAAGCTGGGCGCTCGGCAGGACGCGCAGGTCCGGGCCGACGGCGATCACGGATTCGGAGTGGTCGGGGATCGTGAGTGTGAGAGAGACCGGGCAGGGGCCGGCATGGCGGTGGAGCACGTCCCGGAGCTGGCGCAGAGTCTCGGCCGATGCGTCCCGCGTGGTGACGTGGATCGACACGCACAAAACGCTCTGCGCTTGGAGATCGGCAAGGCCCGCGAGGGTGGTCGCCTTGATGCGGGTCGCCTTGTCGCCCCGGTCCAGCGCCCCCGTCACCTGGATGACCGATTCCGGAAGGATGAGGGCGGACGCGGTCTTGTAGAGGTCGGGAAAGACGATGACCTCGACGGTGCCGTGCAGATCCTCCAGCGTCAGGTAGGCCATGCGATCGCCTTTCTTGGTCATGGTCTGGCGGACGGCGGCGATGATCCCGCAGAGCTTGACCTCCTTGGCGTCCGCGACTTCGCTCAGCGCGTCGGTGCTGGCGGTGGAGAAGCGGCTCATGGCCTCGGCGTAGCGAGCGAGGGGATGGCTCGTGATGTAGAACCCGGTCAGTTCCTTCTCGTACTTCAGGAGCTGGTCCTTGTCCCATTCCGGCTCGTCGGGCAGACTCTCGTCGAACGGGAGCGTGCCGCGGCGCCCTCCCTGGCCGTCCGGCGACTCGAAGGCGGTGAAGATGCTCGTCTGCCCGCGGGACGCTGCCTGCTGGGCGGCCATGGCCTGGTCCACGGTCCGGTCCAGCACGGCAGCGAGCTGGGCGCGACGCGCGCCCGTCGAATCGAAGGCGCCGGCCTTGATCACGCATTCCAGCGCGCGCTTGTTGAGCTTGCGGATGTCCACCCGGTGGCAGAAATCGAAGAACGAGACATAGGGGCCCTCTGCCTGCCGCGCCTCGAGGATCGCGTCAATCGCGCCTGCGCCCACGTTCTTGATGGCCGCGAGCCCGAAGCGGATGCCCTCCTGCGTGACCGTGAAGTCCTTGTCGCTCTCGTTCACGTCCGGGGGGAGCACCTTGATCCCGAGGTCGCGGCACTCGTTGAGGTAGCGCACCACCTTGTCCGTGTTGCCCATTTCGCTGGTGAGGAGGGCCGCCATGAATTCGGTGGGGAAGTGCGCCTTCAGATAGGCCGTCTGGTAAGTGACCAGCGCGTACGCCGCGGCGTGCGATTTGTTGAACCCGTAGCCGGCGAACTTCTGGATCAGCTCGAAGAGCTTCTCCGCCTTCTTCTCCGTGACCTTCCGCTTCTTCGCGCCCTCGATGAACTGGGTGCGGAGCTTCTCCATCTCCTCCGGTTTCTTCTTGCCCATGGCGCGCCGCATGAGGTCCGCTTGCCCCATGGAGAAGCCCGCGACCTTGTTTGCGATCGCCATGACCTGTTCCTGGTAGACGATCACCCCGTAGGTCTCCTTCAGAATCTCCTCCAGGGCCGGCACCTCGTAAGTGATCGGGATCTTCCCCTGCTTGCGCCGGATAAAGTCAGGGATCAGGTCCATGGGACCCGGCCGGTACAGGGCGATGATGGCGATGATGTCCTCGAAGCGGTCGGGACGCAGCCCGGTGAGCAGGTCGCGCATGCCTGCGCTCTCCAACTGGAACAGGCCCATGGTCTTGCCGGAGGAGAGCAGCGCGAACGTCTGCGGATCGTCAAGGGGGAGATTGGCGACAACAACCGGCGCCTCATCTTGCCGCTTGGCGTTGATCAGGCGCTCGGCGTGGGCGATGATCGTCAGCGTCTTGAGCCCCAGCAGGTCGAACTTCACCAGCCCGACCTTCTCGACGTCCCCCATCGGGAACTGCGTCACGACCTCGTCGGTCTCCTTCGACCCCTTGTAGAGGGGCACATGGGCCGTCAAGGGCTCGTGTGAGATGACAACGCCGGCCGCATGGGTGGAGGCGTGGCGCGGCGAGTGCTCCAGGGCGCGCGCCGTCTCGAAGACCTCGCGGATCTTGGGGTCGGTGTCCACCAGTTCCCTGAGACGCGACTCGGATTCCAGGGCCTCGTCCAGGGTGATGTGGAGCTGGTCGGGGACCAGCTTGGCGATGCGGTCCATCACGCGTCCCACGTCGCGGATGGCGGCCTTGGCCTTCATGGTGCCGAACGTGATGATCTGGCAGACGTGGTCCTTGCCGTACTTCTCGACCACGTAGTTGATGACTTCCTGACGCCGGTCCATGCAGAAGTCCATGTCGATGTCGGGCAGTGAGATGCGCTCGGGGTTCAGAAAGCGCTCGAACAGCAGCCCGTACACGAGCGGGTCCAGGTCGGTGATGCGCAGCGCGTAGGCGACCAGGCTGCCGGCGCTGGAGCCGCGCCCGGGCCCGACGGGAATGCCCCGCGATCGGGCGAAGGTGATGATGTCCCAGACGATCAGGAAGTAGCCCGCAAAGCCCATGGAGGTGATCACGGTCAGCTCGTCCCGCAGGCGCTGCTGGTACTGCGAGGCGGGAAGGCCCGACGGACGCTCGCGCAGACGCTCCGCCAGTCCCGTCC
>VBOO01000037.1 GCA_005877505.1 Nitrospirota bacterium | reverse complement strand
TAAATAGTACCATAAAAATAACAGCGGCCTATGAAAAATCTTACGTAGAAGAGGCAGTTTCGCTTGAGAAAAATTCTGTAACTCATCAAAAAGCCATGAGAAGATGGTCGAGGCCTTTATTAGCCTCAGCCACCTCTCGGAGTGTTATTCTGAATAGTAGGTTGTAAGAATATGTATGTATTTTTAAGCCGGACGCCTGTTGACACCTTGGACCGCTACACAACTGGACGAATCGCCGATGGGCCTCTATAATGAGAACATCGCGAAGGTGACACCGGTCCCGCCACGTCCGACTCAAGGAGACCACCTGTGACCATGATGTATAACAAGGAATCCTGCCCGACCGACGCCCAAGACAATCCTGGAGCTCGCGAGCTGCTGCGGCGGGCATTCGAGAACACGGCCCGGTGGCCGGCTGAGTGCAAGGGATTTTCAGCCGACCTGACCGTCAATGTAGACGGGAAGGTGTTCACCGGGACGGTGACCGTGAAATCCGCTCAGGATGTGACCGTGTCTGTGCCGGATGCGGAAGTCCAGAGATGGGCAACCGGAACCATCAGCATGATCGCCGTCCACCGTGCCCACCGGACCTTCGACCAATCAGACGGGAAAAGCGTCCTCACGCTAGACCGAAGCGCCGCCCACCCGCTCGGGCAGACCATCCGCATCCACGACAGTCTGCAGTCCCATTATCGCGTGAAAGACGACCGCATCACGCAGATCAACCGGACCATGGGACCAATCAAGTTCACGATCAACGTCGAGGACAGCGCGATCACGGCCGACAAGAAGTACCTCACCACGCGCTACACCGTCTACTACTTCAACCCGCAGGACGGCAGACTGGCCAACGTTGAAAGCTTCACCGATACCCACGTGCGGGTCGGCCAAGCCGACCTGCCGGCCACGCGCCGCATCATCTCGGCGGAAAACGGCGCGGTCTCGGTCAAGACCCTGACCTTCGCGAACCACCGCCTGCTGTAGGAGATCCGCCCATGTCCCAAAAGATTCCCGGCTCCACTGGGGGCGAGATGAAGGGCGACACGCTCGACACGACCATGGGTCGTATTCAGCGTCCCCGACCGAACGACCTCACCAAGGACTATCCCAGAAGCCCCCGGGAGCTGCTCGGCGGCTACGTGCACCTGGCCCGGATGATCGATAAGGCCCGCGCCAGGGAGGCCGGGACGAACGGCCCGTACATCTATCCCTGCCCGCTCGATAAGACGCTTCTGTCGTTCCTCGAAGTCAGTGAACAAGACTTCGCCTATGGGGCCAAGACCCGCACCGACGAGCTCATCCTGGAATGGTTGGCCATCCACGCGCGCCCACGCTCGAAGAAACAAATCGAGATCTGGAACAAGCAGATGCTGGAGCGGGGGCCGGAAGACGAGGCGCAGTGGACGTATTTCAGGAAAACGCGTGATGCGATCGATCCTTCGCGTACCGATCTCGTGACGTGGATCGACCTGCTCGACCTGGAGGAAGGCCGGCCAGTGCCGCGACGCGACGCGGCCCCGACCGCATAAGTCGCCCTCGCCTGCCCTTATTCTTCCTCGTCATCCGCCCAGGGATCGGCCCGTTCGAGGGCCTTCTGCTGCTCCATCGCGTCCTCGAGCAGGATGCGGGTGAAGAGGGAGATGGGCGAGTCGCCGGGCGGGAGCGGGACCTTGCTGGACGCCGCCGCCTTATCCAGCCAGGCTTTCTGATCCACCGAGACCTGGATCTGGGTTGCGACCAGGCCCCTGGCTTCACACACCTTCTTCTGAATCTCCATCGGAACCATCGCCAGAGACTGGCGTTGCTCTTCCGAGTTCCACAAGAGCGTCCGCATGAAAATGGAAACGACGGAGCCTTCAGGGAGGGTCCCGCCTGGCGGGATCGCGATCTTGCCTTTCTTGACCAGCGTTTCCAGCCAAGTCTTCTGGTCCACCGTGATCAGGATCGGAATTTCGACCAGCGGGACTTTGCCGAAAAGATCCATGCCGGTTTCCACGCACAGGGGTGAAGAGCCACGCGGATTAGACCACGGGGTTTCCCGGCTTGTCAATTCACGCGGTGGGGCGCCTCCCGCCCTTCGAGCACCGCGGTGATGTTCTCCGCCACCATCAGGCCCATCTTCACCCTGGCTTCCGTCGTCGCGGACCCGATGTGCGGCGACAGTACGGTGTTGGGGAGCTCCAGCAAGCGGGGATGGACGTGCGGCTCATGCTGGTACACATCAAGGCCGGCGCCGGCCAACCGTCCCTGTTCCAGGGCCTCGGCCAGCGCCGCTTCATCCACCACCGGGCCGCGTGCAGTATTGATGAGATAAGCCGAGCGCTGCATCATCGCGAGTTCGGCCTTGCCGATCAGCCCCCTCGTGAAATCAGTCAGGGGAGTATGGATCGTCACGATGTCCGCCGCCTGCAGCACCTGCGTCAAGGGGAGATGCGTCGCGTGTACCATCACCTCCTCTTCATGGCGGAGAGGATGCCGTGTGTGGTAAAGGACCGCCATCGCGAACCCCGCTGCGCGCCGGGCGACTGCGCGTCCGATCCGCCCCATCCCGATGATGCCCAGCGTCTTGCCAAACACGTCCGCGCCAAGCAGTTGCGACGGCGCCCAGCCCTCCCATCGCCCTTCGCGTACCAGCCGGTCCGCCTCCGGAATTCGCCGCGTCACCGCCAGAATCAGCGCCCACGCCAGGTCGGCCGTCGTCTCCGTCAGGACATCCGGGGTGTTGGTGACGACGATGCCGCGGCGTGTCGCGGCGGCGACATCCACGTTGTCGTAGCCTACGGCGTAGACAGCCACGACCTTCAGACGCGGGGCCGTGTCCAGCACCTCGGCATCCACGCGCTCCGTCAGGGTCACCGCGAGCGCGTCGGCCTGGGACGACGCCTCCAGGAGTTCCTCGCGCGTCGGCGGGCGATCGTGGGGCTGTCCGATGACGGTGAAGCGCCGGGCCAACTCGGCCATGACCGGGTCCGGGAGGCGCCTGCTCACGTAGACGGTCGCCATGGGGCGGGAAAAGGACCGCTAGGCGTGGGGGCTCTGGGAGCGCGTGTCTTTGCCCGGCCCGACGGTATACTCGATGCGCGTCACGCCCTTCACACTGGCACACCAGTCGCCCAGAGACGGGGTGATCAGACGGAACGGTCCCCCGTCCTCCCGGCGCAGCGGGCGCCCATCCAGCTTGTAAATCAGGATTCCGGACTCCGCCGCCTCCTTCAGATGGAGGCTGGCGGCGTATTGCCCATCGGCGGAGTGGAAGGTCACATGGTCCGCCCCGATCCGGCAGGTCGCAACACTCAACAGTGCCCGGATCCGTACGCCCTGTCCCCGCACTCTGGGATCCTCGACCGACACGTCCGGCACCTGCTCAGACGCCGGGAGCTTGGAGAGCGCGTCCAGATCGAAGACGAGCGGCTGGACGACCGCGCCGTCGATCCGCAGAAGCGAGGGCCCCAGCGGGGCCGGTTCGGTGATGGTCTTGACCAAGGCGCACACCGCCTCGTTGACCACCGTCGGAACACCCAGTTCCCTCCCGCGCCGGACAAGATATCCGTTGAGGAAGTCGATCTCCGTGCGCCGGCCGGCTTTCCAATCGTCGTACATGGAGGTGTGAATGTCGCGGATTTCCTGGGACCACTGCACGACCTTGTCCGCGATGTCTGGATCGAGCTCCACCCCCTCGACCCGGGCGACTGCGACCGCTTCCCCGACGAGCAGCCTGATCATCGCATGCATCTCCGGATGCGCGAGGGCCTTCGAGATACGGTCGTTGAGCAGGACCGTCAGGGGATTGAAGACCACGTTCCAACACATCTTTTCCCATTTCGTCCGCCGGATGTCCTCGACGACCTGGCAGGGAATGCCCGCCTCATCGAAGAGGGTTTGAATGGCCCCCAGGTCGGCTCCCCCAATCGCCCGCTTGACGGGCGCGGTCACGTGGGTCGGCTGTCGCCGCATCTCTCCGAGCCTGGCGAACGGTCCCTTTCCCGCCCCGACCTGGATGTCCGATTCTTTCTTCTGCGAGACGTCCGGAGCCGCCGCTTGCCGCCACGCCCCGATCACCACGCTCCCTCGTTTATAATGCTCGATGACCCCGGGTTCGGCGATCTTGGCATAAATATAGGCGACTCCGCCGACTAGCCGGGCATTCGGCAGCAGCTCCAAGATACGCGCCTCCGTATCCACGCCGTTCTGCAAGGTCAGCAGGGTCGTGTTGGGGAGAACAACAGGCCGGATCTGCTCGATGACTTCGTCCAGATCGTAGCGCTTGACGGACAGGATCACGAGATCGGCCTTCGGCAGATCGCCGGGATCGCTGCCGGCGACCGGATGAACCGTGAAGGATTGGTCCACGCTATGGACGGTCAAGCCCTTCTGCTTGA
Organism: Nitrospirota bacterium; assembly: GCA_005877505.1. Classification (GTDB taxonomy): domain Bacteria; phylum Nitrospirota; class Nitrospiria; order Nitrospirales; family NS-4; genus NS-12. The sequence goes on along the minus strand of VBOO01000037.1, from coordinate 1,781 downwards.
CCGCGGCGAGCGTCTTGGGACGCAGCAGGAACGCGCAGTCCACCCCGGCCTTCACCAGGCAGGCCCCGAAATAGCCCCCTACCGCTCCAGCTCCGACCATCAGGACTTTCATCGGACGCACTCCCCTAGACAGGCCGCTCCATCATGCCCAAACTCGCCGGTCGCTGCAAGTCGGTCGCTAGCCGTCTTGCCTCTCGCCCACGAGCGTCACTACATCGCCCAGACTCTTGATCGCCACCACATCCGGTGGGATCGCCTCCCTACCATGACGGTCCAGGAGCACCCCCCGGAGCCCCGCGGCGGCGGCGGCCCGGGCATCATCCCGCAAGCTGTTCCCGATGTGCAGCGCGTCCCGTGCCGCGATCCCGTGCTTGCGCAGCGCACGTTGGAAAATCGCGGGTGACGGTTTGGCCGCGCCGGCGAAACTCGCGAGCGTCACGCTATCAAAAAAACGGTCAATGCCCAGACCAATGAGGATCTCGTAGAGTCGCGAGTCGAAGTTCGACACGATGCCGAGTTCGATTTTCCTTGCCGCCAACTCGGAAAGGGTCGAGACGGTGTCCTCGTACAGTTCCCAGGCATCCGGCCTTGAGAAATAGGCGAAGACCTCCTCGAAGTACTCGTCGAAGCCCTCGAACAGACCCACCCGATAGAAGACGTGATGCACCACGTCGAACCACCAGAGCCGCTCGCAGGCCTTGATCTCCTGCGGATCTTGCACGGCAAACACCGGCGGCGGGGCAGCGTCGAACGCTTTGACGAAGGCTTGCTGGAGCGCGTCACGGTCGGCCGTGACGCCATATTTGCGGGCCAGGCTGAGGTACGCCTCGCCGACCGACCCTTTCACATGGAAGAGGGTGTCGGCCGCGTCGAAAAAGATGACCCGAGGCGGCGCCATCCGGCTCATGTGCTCCGCCCGCGGCGCTCGAGAATCGACACGACCACCACGATGATCGTGGCCTGGAGCAGGAGGAACAGCGCGTCCACGGCGCGGGCGCTCCGTAGGACCACTCCGGCCAGCCCCAGGGCGATGCTCAGCAGGAAGATGATGAAGACCGTCTCCGTGCGGCTGCCCAAGACCCGCTCCAGGCGATGGTGCATGTGGTCCTTCCCGACATACTCCAAGTACTCCTTCACAGTCCTGACCTTCCCCAGATAGATCCGATCGACCGAGGTATGGACCATATCATAGATCAGGACGCCGAAGATCAAGATGGGCGTGCTGACGGACACGATCGGATTCTGATCGGCCCAATTCCCTTTGACGGCCAGGCAGGCAAGGGTGAAGCCCAGGAACGTGCTGCCGGCGTCTCCCAGGAAAATCGTCGCAGAAGCCTTGGGTCTGAAGTTATAGGGAAGAAAGCCGAGGCCGGCCCCGACGAGCGCGACGGCCACCCAGCCCAGGGAAGGCTGATTGGTTTGGAATGCGACGATTCCGAGAAAGAAGGCGATGATAATAGCCAGGCCCGTGGCCAACCCGTCCATCCCATCGAAGAAATTGATCGCGTTGGTGATGCCGACGATCCATAGCACCGTCAGCAGGACGTTCAGCGTGTCACCCCAGAGCCCATGCGGGAAAAAGGTGAGGAGCTTGCCGGCCCAGATGACGATCGCCGCAGCGACGATCTGGATGACCAGCTTGACCGTAGCCGGGACCTGTCGGATATCGTCGCGAACACCGACCACGAGGAGCAGTGTGCCCCCAGCAAGCACTCCCAGCATGCCTTCGTTCAACACCAGTGGGGCCGCCAACCCGGCCGTGTTGGCCATGATCGCGATGA
>VBOO01000313.1 GCA_005877505.1 Nitrospirota bacterium | reverse complement strand
GGCTGGCCAACAGAGAACTTTCGCATTGACGCGCTGATAATTGATTTGCTAGACATAACCTTCTTCAACGGAAGAAACGACACACTGGCGGGTAACCAGGCATGAAAGCCCTTATTACCGGCATCACGGGTCAGGACGGTTCCTATCTGGCAGAGTTTCTTCTCTCCAAAGGCTATGATGTCTACGGAGTTATTCGAAGGTCAAGCTCCTTCAACACGGGCCGGATCGATCAAATTTACCAGGATCCACATGTCCCCGACGCCCATCTGCGCCTCGTGTATGGCGATCTGAACGATGCCAGTTCCCTCAATAGAATACTGCGCACCATCCGGCCCGATGAGATTTATAACCTTGGAGCCCAGAGCCACGTCCGGGTAAGCTTTGACATACCCGAATACACCGCCGAAGTCACGGGAGTCGGGACAGTCCGACTCCTGGAGGCCATCCGTGAATCGGGACTGCGCCCTAAATTCTACCAAGCCTCTTCTAGTGAAATGTTTGGGAAGGCCCAGGAAATCCCCCAGCGAGAGACCACACCGTTTTATCCAAGAAGCCCGTATGGCGCGGCCAAGGTGTACGCCTACTGGATCACGGTGAATTACCGAGAGGCCTATCGCCTTTTTGCTTGTAACGGAATTCTTTTTAACCATGAATCCCCCAGGAGGGGAGAAACCTTCGTCAGCCGAAAGATCACCAGAGCCGCCGCACGGATCAAATTGGGTCTGGACCAAGAGCTCTATCTGGGCAATCTCGATGCCAAGCGGGACTGGGGGTACGCCGGGGATTATGTCGAGGCCATGTGGCTGATGCTCCAGCAGGAGGAGCCTGACGATTACGTCATTGCCACCGGCGAGACCCACACGGTTCGGGAGCTGTTGGAGCTGGCTTTTGGGTATGTGAAGCTCGACTGGAAGAAGTATGTCAAGAATGATCCGCGGTATTTCCGCCCCACAGAGGTGGATCTGTTGATCGGCGATGCCAGCAAGGCCAAACGGAAATTGGGGTGGAAACCAAAGGTCTCGTTCAATGACCTCATCACCATGATGGTGGAGTCAGACCTCAAGGCCGAGCGGCTCAAACTCGAAGGAACACGCTCCCAACCTTAGCCTCAACCTGAACGTATGAGTTTCTGGTCCAACAAGCGAGTCCTCATCACTGGCGGCGCAGGATTTCTCGGCTCATTCGTCGTAGAAAAGCTCCAGCAAAGGGGTTGCAAGGACCTCTTTGTCCCACGCAGGAAGGACTATGACTTGGTCGAGATGGAGGCGGTGAAACGTCTCTATCATGACTCTCAGCCCGCTATGGTTATCCATCTAGCGTCCCGAGTCGGAGGAATTGGGGCAAACCAAGCCAACCCCGGCAAATTCTTCTACGACTTATGATGGGGGCTCAGTTGATGGAAGTCGGGCGGCAGGCAGGTGTTGAAAAGTTTGTGGCCATAGGCACGATCTGCGCCTATCCAAAATTCACCCCTATCCCCTTTAAAGAAGAAGATCTCTGGAATGGCTATCCGGAGGAAACCAACGCTCCTTACGGTCTTGCCAAGAAGATGCTCCTCGTCCAATCCCAAGCCTATCGTCAGCAATATGGGTTCAACTCGATTGTGCTGTTCCCTGTGAATCTCTATGGTCCAAGGGACAACTCCGATTTACAGACCTCCCATGTGATCCCGGCTTTGATCAGGAAGAGCCTGGAGGCGAAGAGAAGAGGCGATCCCAACATAGAAGTCTGGGGAGACGGCAGCCCCACCCGGGAGTTTCTGTACGTTGAAGATGCAGCCGAAGGCATCTGCTTGGCGGCGGAGCGCTACAACAGCTCTGAGCCTGTCAACCTCGGGTCCGGCATGGAGATCAGCGTCAAGGACCTAGTTCATATCATCAAACGCATGACCGGATTCACGGGGGAAATTGTCTGGGACACCACGAAGCCAAACGGACAGCCCCGCCGGGGCCTGGACACCTCTCGTGCGGAGAAGTCTTTCGGGTTCCGTGCGAAGACCTCGTTTGAAGAAGGATTACGCCGAACCATTGAATGGTACCAATATCAAACCAGATGAGCACTGAATCCTTTTCAGTCCCTACGATCTTGATCCGACCTTCTCACGGGTGGGCACCCTTGAGGCTGAAGGATCTATGGGACTACAGAGAACTTCTTTACTTCTTGATTTGGCGTGATATCAAGGTCCGCTATAAGCAAACGGTTCTAGGGATAGCCTGGGTGGTCATTCAGCCCGTCTTCACAATGATCGTGTTCAGCGTCTTCTTCGGATGGTTGGCGAAAGTGCCATCCGATGGGTTGCCGTATCCCATCTTCGCCTTCTGCGCCTTGCTCCCTTGGCAGTTGTTTGCCTACTCGCTAACGGGAGCAAGTAATAGCCTGGTGGCAAATCAGAATCTCATTACGAAAGTATACTTTCCGCGGCTGGTGATTCCGTTTGCCTCTACGGTAGCTGGTCTGCTGGATTTCGCGATCGCCTCTGGGGTGCTGCTAGGGATGATGGGATTCTACCACATCGTACCGACGGTTGCCGTGTGGACGCTGCCGCTGTTCGTGCTCCTGGCAGGTGCCACAGCATTGGGAGTCGGGATATGGTTCTCGGCGCTGAATGTGCAGTATCGAGATGTCCAGTATGTCCTTCCATTTCTTACGCAAATATGGCTGTTTGCCACTCCGATTGCGTATCCAAGTAGCCTGGTACCTGAATCGTGGCGCGTGCTGTACGGGTTGAATCCGATGGCTGGTGTGGTGGAAGGGTTTCGTTGGGCGCTTCTGGGGACGGGAAACGGGCCTGGCCCAATGCTAGCGACATCGGTGTTGGTGGCTTTGGCGTTGTTGGTGTCTGGGGTGTACTACTTCCGTCGCATGGAGCGGACCTTTGCGGACTTGGTGTGAGCAATGGGTGACACCATGAAGGCCGTAGTCGCCAAGAGAGACCGGCCGTACTGCGAAGAAGGGTTCTGTGTCTGGTTTACCGGCTTGCCCTGCTCCGGTAAGACCACCACTGCGGAGGTCCTCACGGCAATGCTGATGAAACGAGGACGCAGAGTCACCTTGTTGGATGGCGATGTTGTGCGCACACATCTCTCTAAAGGTCTCGGCTTTAGCAAAGA
>VBOO01000034.1 GCA_005877505.1 Nitrospirota bacterium | reverse complement strand
TCCCGTCGCCCGAGCGGGGCGCCGATCAAAAACAGCCCTTTGGCCAGCCCCACGCATCCGACCACGACCCACAGCGCCCGAAAGGTGAGCCCGGCCGTCCCGATCACCAGGGCGAGATTCATGACCATACCCACCTGGATGAGCACGAACAGCCGGAACTCGTCCGAGACCAGCCGTTCCAGGATCTCCACCATCCACGCCGGCGCGATGATGAGACCGAGCCCCAATGCGAACCAGACCACTCCAACGCAACTGAAGAGAAACGCCCTCACGGAAAGAGTCCGCGGGCCAGATGCGCCTGGACGATCTTGTCGATGCCGTTGATGAGCGCGGCCATACGCATGGAGACCTTCTTCGCTTGGGCGAACTCCAGGGTCCTCCGGAAGGCGGCCGTGATGATCTCGTGCAGGCGATCCTGGATGTCTTGTTCCTTCCAGAAATACTTCTGCACATCCTGGACCCACTCGAAATAGGAGACGATCACGCCTCCTGAATTCGCGAGGATGTCCGGGATGACAAAGACGCCCTTTTCCTCCAGGATACGATCGGCGCCCAGCGTCGTCGGCCCATTCGCCCCTTCCGCAAGGATCCGACAGCGAAGCAAGCCGGCGTTCTTTTCCGTGATCTGTTCTGACAGCGCGGCCGGGATCAAGACCGTACAGTTGAGCTGGAGGAGCTCCTGGTTGGAAATGAGCTCGCCCACCCCGCATTCGTGCAAGGGGCGCATGTTGCTTCGGTATTGGGATCGAAGGGTCGGGATGTCCAGCCCCCGCGCGTTGTAGACGCCCCCTTTCGCATCGGAAACGGCGACGACCTTCGCCCCGATCTCGTGCAGAATCCTCGCGGTGTGCATGCCGACGTTCCCGAAGCCCTGGACAGCCACCGTCGTTTTCGCGAGATCCAATTTCAGGTATTGCATCGCTTCCAGGATCACGTCAGCGACCCCACGTCCGGTCGCGTCCTCGCGGCCCAGGCTCCCGCCGATCGCCAGGGGCTTGCCCGTGACAACACCGGGCACGGCGTACCCAACCTGCTGGCTGTACGTGTCCATCATCCAGGCCATCACCTGCGCGTTGGTGCCGACATCCGGGGCCGGGATGTCTTTCTCGGGACCGATCAGCGGGAGAATCTCCGCGGTATACCGGCGGGTCAGCCGCTGGAGTTCGGCCCGGGAGAGTCGCTCGGGGGCCACGCGGACTCCCCCCTTGGCCCCTCCGTAGGGAAGCCCTACTAGGGCGCATTTCCAGGTCATCCACATGGCCAGCGCCGCCACCTCCCCGAGATTCACTTCGGGATGGAAGCGGACGCCACCTTTGGAGGGGCCCAGCGCCGTGTCGTGCTGAACGCGGTAGCCGACAAACACCTTGACGCTGCCGTCCTCCATCCGGACCGGAACAGAGACGATCAGCGCCCGTTGGGGAATCTTGAGCCGCTCACGCAGATTGTGATCCAGGCCGAGGCGCTCGGCGGCCTCTTCAAACTGCGCCACGGCCAACCGAAACGTCGGGGTGTCCAATTCCCGATAGAGCTCAGACATGACCCTGGCGCTCAGGCTTGTTGGGGGGTGGGTTCATCCGGGGGTGCATCGGCCGCCGCTTCTTGCGCGGCCCGCTCCATCTCCATCGCCACTTGGAGCTTGGCATATTCACGCCGGCCCCGGACCGTCGACTTGATCTGGAAGTTGCCCGTGTGGAAAAACCAGCCGGCGTTGACTTCCACCCGATAGGGTTGGCCGTCTTTAGAGAGCACGATGTCGCTGGCGAGAAACATGTCATTCAACGCTTCGCGGACCTGAGCCCAGTCCGCCTCAGCGATCTCGTTGAGGATCGCGACGCTTGCCGAAATCAGCTGCGATTCGTGGGCCTCGATCAGATAATTGAGCAGGCGATACCGGATCAGGTCGCGGGGCTCCATCTCACGCTCCTTTGCTGCTGACGCAGTCGACCGCTACTGACCTGGCGCCGGTGGACGCAAGCCACTCCGCGACGCGTTCTTTTTGCAATGCAAGCCCAAAGACATCTTGGAAGGCTCCGGCCACCGCCCGGCCCACCTCTTCGAGCTCGAGCGCCGCGCCCGTTGCGAGCGCGACCGACGTTATGCCCGCGCCGGTCAACCCGCAGGGGACGATTGCCGCAAACGGCGACAGATCGTTCACGACGTTGAGCGCAAATCCGTGCCGCGTCACGCCCTGTGAGATCCGGACCCCCACCGCCGCGATCTTGCGATCCCCGACCCAGACCCCGGGCGTCCCAGCTTGCCGCCTGGCGTGTACTCCGAGGGTATCCAACGTCCGGATGAGCACCTCCTCCAGACCATGCATGTAGGCTTTCGGCCCGGCACAGTAGGTCCGTAGCTGGAGAATGGGGTATCCCACCAGCTGGCCAGGCCCATGGTAGGTCACCGAGCCGCCCCGGTCCGCGCTCAGCACCGGAATCCCGTTGAGCATCCCTCGCCCCCATCCCTCACCGAGATGCTCTGGGCGGGTGGTGCGGCCCAGCGTGTAGACCGGAAGATGTTCCGTGAGCAGCAGGGTGTCGCCGATCACGTCTTGCACGCGCGCCTGGTGCAGCGCCACCTGGAGGCGAGAGGCCTCCTGATAGTCGGTCAGGCCGAGATCAAGCAGGTGTCCGATCACTTGGTCACCGGTCGCTTGAGCAGGATCTTCTCCTGGGTGGACTTGCGCACTACCCACAGGGTTACAGTCGGAGAGGGCGACCCATCTTTGAGCAGCGCATGCCAGAGGTCCGACATGTTGTACACCTGGGTGAGGTCCACGGCGGAGACGACGTCCCCTTCGCGAAGACCGGCTTGAGCCGCGGGGCTCTCCGGCTCGACCCAGACGACCAAGACGCCCCGTTCCACATCCAGTCCGAACGAGGCCACGACGCTGCCCGTGATCGTGACCGGGACGAACCCCAAGGAAGGCCGGAGCATGCTGCCTCGCACGAGCAGGGACTGGACCACGGGAATGGCCTCATCGATGGCGACCGCATAACTGATGTTCTGGGCGGCCGGAGCCACTGCCGTGTTGATGCCGACGACCCGGCCTGACAGATCCACCAGAGGGCCCCCGCTGCTTCCGGGGTTGATGGCCGCATCGGACTGGATCAGGTTGTACAAGGTCTCCCCTGACGGCGGGACGATCGCCCGGTCGATGGCGCTGACGACCCCAACGGACACCGTTGCCCCGCCTTTCATCGCCAGAGGGTTGCCGATGGCGACGACTGTCTCCCCGATGCGCAGGCGGGACGACCTTCCCAGTTTGGCTGGGACCAGCCCTTCGATTTCGATCTTGATCAAGGCCAAGTCGGTCAGAAAGTCCCGCCCTACGACACGTCCAGGTACGAGCCGACCGTCATAGAGACCCACCACCAGCCGCGTCGCTCCCGTCACGAGGTGGTTGGACGTCAGAATGTAGCCTGGTGAAATGATGAGGCCCGAGCCAGAGCCGGAAGGAAGCGTTTGAGAAGGGGCCAGCCGAATGGGTCCGTGTGCCATGACGCTGACGACGGAAGGCAGGGCCTCCGCCACCGCGTCCGGCACCGAGAGTGATTTGGGCGGATCGTCATTGGGGAGCGCCGCGACCGAGGACAATACACAACCCATGAGGAGCACACTGCTTGCCACGCTCAAGCTTGCCCGCTCGCCCCTCGCCATCCGTGACACTCCACGACGACGGTCGTATTGTCTCATATTCGGGTGGAAGGCGGAAGGGGCCCGCGGGGGTGGTGAGCCGAGGGGAGCGCTTACAGAAGGGGACGGAGGAGCTGCTGGAACTCGGGAGCGCGTAGCTTCATCAAGGCCTTTTCCTCAATCTGGCGAATCCGTTCACGAGTGACCCCCAAGGTATGGCCGACTTCCTCCAGAGTCATCGGCTCGCCCTGCCCGATACCGAACCGGAGGCGGATCACGGCTTCCTCGCGAGGACTCAGTGAACCAAGCGCCCGCGCGACTTCCCGCGTCATCTCCTTGAGCCCGACCTGGTTGTCGGCCTGCGGGGTGTCCCAGTCAGGAATGAAGTCCCCGAGGAGAGTTTCCCCGTCCCCGATCGGGTGCTCCAGAGAGACGACGTCTTGGAAGACCTGGATCGTCTGTCCGACCTTGTCGCTCGAGGTCTTGACCGCACCGGCCACTTCTTTGAGGGAAGGTTGCCGGCCGAGCCGCTGCGCCAGCCGCCGAGTCGCCTTGGAGACCCGCTGATACGCTTCGGTCATGTGCACGGGCACCCGGATGGTGCGGGATTGATCCGACAGCGCGCGGGTGATCCCCTGGCGGATCCACCAGGTGGCATAGGTGCTGAACTTGAACCCACGCCGGTGGTCGAATCGCTCCGCCGCCTTCATCAGGCCCATATTGCCTTCCTGGACAAGGTCCAAAAAGCTCATGCCCCGGCCGTTGTAGTGCTTGGCGATGTCCACGACGAGGCGCAGATTGGACAGGACCATTTCTTCCTTGGCCTTTTCCAGCTGGGCCCACCCTTCGTGGTACTGCTTCAGAGCGGCCTCCGCTTGCCGAGCCTTGGGAGTCATTCGACGACTCGGCCTGCAGATCTCGTTGATGATCTGCTGGATGGCACGCTTCCCTTTCTCGAGATCCGTCGCCGAGAGTCCGCTGACGCTGACCACGGCTTTCAGGTCCAACTGGCAGGCCTTCAACGACTCCGACCGGCGGAGCCCGCGCGTGAGGGACAGGACCGCTCGGAGGGCGCGGCGCACCTGCCGATCACCCTGCTTGATCCGCTTCCCCAGCGCGACCTCGTCATCACGCGTCAGCAAGGCCTTCGCGCCGAAGGATTGGAAATACAACCATTCCAGTTCGGCAAGATTCGCCTCGGTCGGCGCCGTCTCTTGGGGGTCGGCCGTGCTGGAACCTTCCACGGCCTCCGCCAGCAGTGTCTCCGGCATGGACGACGGCAGAGTGTCCTGGTCGGACTCCCCAATCACGGCATCCTCCTCTAGCAGCAGCTTGTCTTTCGTCAGATCATCCATCACCGTCTGGCCTTCGCTGTGAGCTGGAACCTCTATTATCATATCTACGGACACGTGAACGCCCTCAGATGTCTAATACCTTCGATGGAAAAATTCTTCTTATCGTTAAAATCTTCTAACTCATTGAAAAGCTGTCAAAACTCGTTCAACAGGCGAGCGGAAACCAGCACCTATTGAACCGGTTAGCTAAGAATAACCAGGGGAGAACACAAGATCAAGGGCTACTTTGGAGGAATCTTCTGGGCTTTTGGGGGGCTATTCGGACTTGGTCAGCCGCTGCAAGTCCCCCTGCTTGCCCACGAGAACCAGGATGTCGCCCTTTTCAATGACATCATCCAGGGAGGGCGTCACATTGAACACCTCATCGGTGGTCATCCGCCCCTTGACCATCCGCGTCACCTTCTTACGGATGCCGATGAGGTTGACATTGTAGGCCTCCTGAATCTTGGCTTCGCGCAGGCGAAGCCCTGACATGTGGTCAGGGACGGTCAACTCCTCGACGCTGAAGCCCGGGGCCAGCTCCAAGTACTCCAGCACGTTCGGGGACACCAGCCGCTGGGCCAGCCGGATGGCGGCATCGCGCTCCGGGAAGATGACTTCCGACACGCCGAGATTTTTCAGGATCTTGCCGTGTTGGGCGGTGACCCCTTTGGCGATGATCTGCTTGATACCCATCTCCTTCAAGGTCTGCACAATGAGGATGCTGGCCTCGATGTTCTCGCCGATGCTCACCACGGCCACATCCACATTCTGCGCGCTGATGGCCTTGAGGGCTTTCTCGTCGGTCGCGTCGCACTGGACTGCGAACGTCGCCAAGTCGCTGATGGCCTGGATCTTTTCGGGATCGGTATCAATGGCCAACACCTCGCACCCTTCCTTAACCAGCGTCTCGGCGACTCCATATCCAAAGCGTCCCAGCCCGATAACCGCCACCTGACGTTTCATTCATTCACCTCCCCCGAGGAGTGCGTGTCCTAGACCTATCCTAACACCACCCGCGCTTCTGCGTACCGGTACCGTAGTTCCTCATAGGTCCTGACTGCAAATAGCCCGACGGCCAGGGGGCCCAGCCGCCCCAGAAACATCGTAATGATAATGATAAACTTGCCGAAATCGCTGAACAACGCCGACAGGCTCCGCACGCCGCCGTCTCCGGTGGATAATCCCACGGTCCCGGCCGCCGACGCGACCTCGAACATAATCCTGATGAAATTCTGACTCTCTAAGGAGGACAGCATCATGGTGAAGCCGGTGACCAGCCCAAACGCTAGGGCTGAGAGCACGAACGCCTTGTGGACGATCTCCTGGGGAATCCGCCGATGAAACATCATGACATCGGCCCGCCCCTTCAATGTCGCCCAGATCGCCGCGCAAATGATGCCGAAGGTCGTCGTCTTGATCCCCCCTCCAGTGCTCCCTGGCGAGGCTCCGATAATCATCAGCAGGATAAGAAAATACAATGTGGGCGTCGCCACGGCACCGATGTCGATGGTCGTGAACCCAGCCGTTCTGGCCGAGATGGAATGAAAATACGCCACCAGGACTTGATCACCGAGGCGGTTCACACCAAGCTGGCCTCGCTGGTTTCGGGGTTGCTGATCGTCGGGGGAACGGTCAGCAACCCCGAAACCAGCAAGGCCAGCTTGGTGTGAACCGAAAGCCGAAACCGTCGGCCATGCAGATTCTCCAGAATATCCCGGTAGACGAGAAATCCGATCCCGCCCAGCACAATCAAGGTTGAGATGGTCAGGATAACCGTCAGGTCAGTCCGGTACGCCATCGAGGTGAAGTTCTCGGAGAACAACGAGAACCCGGCGTTGTTGAAGGCCGAGACCGCATGGAAGATCCCGGAGTAGAGGGCGCTCCAGACGTCCATCTCGAAGGAGAACCGGAGCGTAAGGATCAGTGCCCCGACGCCTTCCACGATCAGCGTGATCGCCACAATGACCTTCACAAACCGCACGAGGCCCTCCATGCTCAGCGTGTTCAGGACTTCCATCATCATCATGCGCTCCCGCAGGCCGATGCGGCGACCCAGCGCCAAGAGCAGGAGCGTGGCGGTCGTCGAGTAGCCCAGCCCTCCGATCTGGATACCCAGGAGGATGATCAGTTGGCCGAAGAGGGTGAAGTCCTTCGGGGTGTCCAACACGATCAAGCCCGTGACGCAGACCGCCGACGTCATGGTGAAGAGCGCGTCCACGAACCGGATCGCGGGGCCCGTCGTGGCAACGGGAAGCATCAGAAGGAGGGCGCCGACCAGGATCATGGCCAGGAACGCCCCGATCACGATCTGGCCGCTGGTGTACCGGGCTTCACGGACCCAGGCCAAGGCCTTCCTGGCCACTCCTCGATAGATGAGCGCCTGCTCCATGAACGGGCCGATCAGGGCTTTTTCATGGCCTGGATGAAGGGGGAGATGATGTCGATGGGGATGGGAAAGATCGTCGTCGAGTTCTTCTCGGACGCCACCTCCACCAGCGTTTGGAGGAAACGGAGCTGTAACGCCATGGGATTGCGGGCGATGATATCCGCGGCCTCAAAGAGCTTCTGGGCAGCCTGGAACTCGCCTTCGGCATGGATCACCTTGGCGCGCCGCTCGCGCTCGGCCTCCGCCTGCTTGGCGATGGCGCGGAGCATCTCCTGAGGGAGATCCACGTTCTTGACCTCGACCGCCGAGACCTTGACCCCCCAGGGCTCGGTCTGCTGATCGATGATCCGCTGCAGCTCTACGTTGATCTGTTCCCGCTTGGACAGCAGCTCGTCCAACTGGCTCTGCCCTAGCACACTTCGCAGGGTCGTCTGGGCGATCT